>JAJPZU010000147.1 GCA_021204165.1 Prevotellaceae bacterium | reverse complement strand
GTGTGCTGAAATTTTCACCGCGGTGAAAATTTAAAAACACTGCGCTGAAAATTCAGAAAGACTTTGCCAAAATATAACAAATGTGAACAAGCCGTCCAAAATTGAAACACTATTTTACATTTTGCGAGGCTCTCGGAAAATGCGCGTAGAATCCCCGATTTCCGATAAAAGTTCAGTGCGCTTCATTTTGACGCGTGCCAGAGGGCTTAGGATTTTAACATTTGACAAAATCAAAAAGATAGACAAATGCACAAAATTAGCCAATAAGAAAAACAAATTACTGAAATAGCTGACATTTTGTCAAAACTGAACATACCCTAAAAAACGATGTCAAAAAATTTTTTATGGGAGCATTATCTACTGCCTACCGGTGCAAAATTCTCGCCTATATGGTACGAGACAAAACAGATGTATGCTGTTGACATTGACAGTCGTGAGATGGCATGACTGTCGGGCAAGAACATGATTGGAATGTTCAACGGAAACAGTATAGAATATGTTCCCATACCAACACAACACAGGGTAACTTTTGCTTCTTTATGTATATCCCTAAAAAAGCGGGATGTCATGGAAAGAAGCAAAAGTTACCCTGTGTGATTATGTACTACAGACTACTCTTTCGTATTCTGCATTTCATTATTATTGTCAAATGCAGCCTCCGGCACTGAATAGCCGTCTAAGTCCGTTGACACAGAATCCGTATTCTCCTGAACTTTGTTCTCGCCTTTCATAGACAACAAACTCGCAGCCGCAGAAACCTCTCCATTGTCCTCCGCACTTCTGTGAGAATTATCGCCCTCAACAAATTTGAATTCAAAGTTCGCACTCTTGGCTGACGGGAACTGGCTTCTTGAGTCAACATCTTGCCTGTTACGAAGATGGTTGACAATACGGTTGTAGCAGTCCATTCCGCTATGCGCTTTAAGACGCACCTTAAAACGAGTATCCTTATATTGAAATTTATTGGTATCGCGTATAAGAACCACACGCTTAAACATCAGACTTGCCTCATACCAACCTTCACGTTCTTCATTCAACACATCTGCAGCCGAGCGTTTACGTTCCGACTGAGTAAAAGCAGGTCTTTCCACGCGCTGTTCACGACGCATCTGCTCCATACGCTTAAACTCATCAAGCGACTTAGCATCTGTTTTAAGAAACAGCACATAATTGTTGTAGCTTACCTTCAAACGAAACGGATAAGCATTATTCGACTCCAAAAAAGAAGCAATACGTCCTGCTACACTGGCATCAGTCTTTATCTCACGTATTGTTTCAAGAAAAGCCATTGCCTCACCGACACTTCTGGCAAGTGTCTCGTGATCAAAATATCTTACGTATAAATTCATATAAATATAAAAAAGATCTTTCTTATCCAATGCCAACTCCTGACTCCACAAGGTTTGCATTGTATTTTCATTGTGCAAAGATAGTAAATAGAAATCAAAACATTATGCTTATTTATCGGTAAAACCAATATTATTTCAAATAAAATTGGTATCGGCAACAAAACGGCATACTGTCCAATACGAGAACTATCATCTTCCTGATACAGGAATAAATGTCTGTTTCTTCCATGACATTTACTCCTATATAGGGGAAAATTCACACACTAACTATATTTTCGGGCAAATATCCGCTGCGGATGCGCCATTCCTGCGGATACAAGTTGTTCGCTCTGCTTCCGAGATTCTTCACAAAGCCAAGGGGTATGTCATGGTATGTCACAATCACAAAACCATGCTCTATGTCTGCCGGAAGAACCACCGCTTCGGTACGCAGATACGCAATAGCCTGTTCGAGCGTCAGTTCCACAGAAGAAAAGGCTTCTCTGTTCAGCAATGTACTCATGGCAAGTGAGTGTGCCGGTTGCAAAGTCTTTCCCTTTACGCTTGCCAATGTCACACCATAGTACAGAACCGTGAGACTGTCGCGTATCGCATCAAGCAGGACGGAATGACATGCAGGGAAGGCTGTAAACTTATCTCCTTCGGACATGAAGTTCAGGCTATACGCCCCCTTGACCCACTCTTTCAGTTCTTTCGGCACAGGCTGCAACTGCTGTTTCTTTCTCTCCTTACGCTTTCCGGATTTTTTCTGCGGCAGAAGAACTTCCGCGTCTTCCGGCTTACGCAATATGCTGATGAAGAATCCTTCACCGGCATTCCTGTAAGGAAAGAAATGACAAACATCCATGTCTTCTCCTTCCATAAAACTTCCGGCAATATTCCACTCCTTTTCTGCACAGCACGGCAGTATTTCCGCTCCCAGCTCTTCCGCAATCCAAAGTACGTTCTCCTCATCTTCCTTCATATTGAACGTACATGTGCTATAAACCAACAGGCCTCCGGGCTTCAGGCATTGCCATATATCGCCCACTATCTCCCGCTGACGTCGGTAGCAAATATCCACATTGCTTACGCTCCATTCCTTAACCGCCTGTTCATCCTTGCGGAACATGCCTTCGCCTGAACACGGAGCATCACACACAATGACATCAAACACGGTTCCCAGAGCCTGAAAGTCGGCAGCATGGTTGTGGGTCACTATCACATGAGGATTCCCCCACTTTGTCATATTTTCAGCCAACACATTCGCGCGCTGCCTCACAACCTCATTAGCCACAAGCAGCGAACCTTCCGGCAACGCGTCTATCGCAAGTGTGGATTTCCCTCCGGGAGCAGCACACAAGTCAAGTGCCACGACCGGTCTTCCGCAGACATATTTCCTCAACAAGAGGTCCAGATACATGGATGACGCCTCCTGCACATAGTATCCTCCCGCATGAAAAACCGGATCAAAGGTAAATGTAGGGCGGGAGTCAAGGTAAAATCCTGAACGGCACCAAGGCACAGACTCTCCCCGACGCTCTTTTGTCCATTTCAAAGAGTTATATCTTATGCTCACAGGAGACGGTTCTTCAAGCGAAGCTGCAAACCGTGCATATTCTTCCGCACCAAGCATCCGGTGCATATATTCAGTAAAATCTTCTGGCAACCACATTATATATATAGTTTTTTCATTATGAAAAAAGTCTGAGACGAGAAGAATCAAAAATCAAAATACTCATCCTCTTCATCTTCTTTCTTCTGGGCTTTTCGTTCCTCTTCTTCAAGATTGTATTCCTGTAGTGTGGTACCGTATGTGGTACGCAGCACCTTAAACTCTGTACGGCGGTTCAGCGCATTACATATTTCCTGCTCCTCCTCCGTAAGCTTCTTGATATAATCCTCCGTCAAGGTATCATTTTCATTGAGGAACTTGTATGTTTCTGTCAGTTTCTTGCGTATCACTTTCGGACGACTCTCTCCATATCCGACAGCGGTAAGCCTGTCTTTCTTTATTCCATGCTCGATAAGATAGTTCACCACCGACTCTGCCCTCCGCTGCGAAAGACGCTCGTTATAGGCATCATTGCCCCGATAGTCGCAATGCGCGCTCAACTCTATGGTGATATTGGGATTCTCCGTCATCATCACCACAAGTTTGTCAAGTGCTTCAGTCGATTCCGGTGTAAGATCCGCCTTGTCGAACTCATAGAAGATATTATCTATCAAGACCGGAACATTGATTGGCGGAAGCGGAAACTGCAATGTATATTCTTCGCTATGCTCAGAAGGAGCTACCGTCAGTTCCTGTTTGACATTCAGATAGCCCTTGCAGGTGCCGAGAAATACATATTCCACACCCGGCTTCAGCACTTTCGTGAACGAACCATCGCCCTTCACGCTCAGTTTTTCATTCGTTCCGTCATTGCCAACCATATACACAAGACCTTCCGGCAATTCATATCCGTCCTTCTCATACACCCATCCGGTGACAGTCTGCAACACTTCCGGAAGTTCAAAACTGAATATATGTTCCCATCCCTTTCCGTCGTTACGGTTTGAGCAGAAGAAGCCTCGGTTGTGCAATCCTTCAAATGTCATGCCGAAATCATCGCCACTCGAATTGAGCGGAAACTGCTGATTTTCCACAATCCAGCCTCTCACGGAATCAGGCACAGCCTTCAGAATATCCAGTCCGCCCATTCCCGGATGTCCGTCAGAAGAGAAATACAAGTCTCCGTTGGGACGGAACGAAGGAAACATCTCATCTCCCGGAGTGTTGACAGGTCTTCCGAGATTCTCCACACCTCCAAAGCCGGAATCGAAAACCCTCACCCGCCAGATGTCCAGACCGCCGACACCGCCCGGCATGTCACTGACAAAATACATCCACTTGCCATCGGGCGAAATGGCAGGATGCGCATACGAAGACAGAGTATCCTTCGAGATTTCACACTTCTTCGGTGTCCCCCATGAGGCATCACTACGTGCCGACTCCCAAATCTCGGCATAGCGAGGATAATCGGGGTCGCTGCTGCAACGTGTAAAGTACATGGTTTTACCATCAGGAGATACGCAGCTCGCTCCTTCGTCATATTCCGTATTCACGTCAGACTCTATGACTTCCGGTTGCTTCCATTTCCCGTTTTCATCTTTTCTCGAGAAAAACAAATCACCATACTTCACACCGGTTATACCACTCAGCTCGTCTCCGTTGGCATCGTTCCGAGTAGAAGAAAACACAAGCTGGTCAGCCTCATCGCCCACAAGCATCGGCGAATAATCTGTACGGCGAGAATTAAATACCGCTTCTTTCTTTATCTTATATAAATTAGGATTTGACTTCCACTGCGGTGCCAGTTCACACGACAGCAGACCGCTGCGTGCGAGTTCGCTCCCCGGGTCTTTCTCAAGATACAGTTTGAAGTTCTGCATGGCGGCCTTATAATTCCCAATCTTCAATTGCTGCTGCGCCAGATAAAAAAGAGCCGTACTGTCCGGACAGTTATAACGCACAGCATTCTGATAGGCAGCGACCGCCTTCTGGGCATAATTTATGCGCCTGTAGCAATCGCCCATCTTATAGGCTCTCACAGCACGCTTGTCCCTCTCCTTCGGAGAAGTTCTCGAATAAGACTTTTTGTAATAGGTAGCCGCCTGATAGTACTCGCCTATGGCATAGCTCTGTTCGCCTTTCTTGAAAGGGATATTCTCATTGCTGCATGAAGCCAAAGCCCATACACACAAGAAGAATATCACACAATATGTCGGTTTTATACTTTTCACTATCGTTCCCTACATTTATATTTTATATAAGGTATAAACGAACTTTCATCTTGTTTATTGTTTGTCAGACACATCTTCAAAAGAACGTCTGAACGTACATCCTTCCTTCCAGCGCGAACATCCGTATGCGGTCTTCCCTTTAATGATATGCCCTTCCTTGCATTCCGGACACGGCAAACCGACCCACTCATCGCCTCCGGTCTCCTGCACGTCAGTCGCCCGACCCTGTTTTTCTACCTTCGGACGGAAGCCTGCCACCGTGCGCAGAGGGTCAACCGCCTTCGGCTGCTCCGCACGGACAGTCTCCATCGTCTGTTTTCCGTCTCCGGCGGGAGTCTTAGGCTTTCTCGGAGTAGCCGCTTTCTTCTCCCCCTCGCCTCCTCCCTTCGGCGGACGTTTCTTCTTTCCCGTTTTCAGGTCTTCCTCTGTGGTGAGCGCGACACGACGGTTGGAATTGTCAGAGCGCACAGCGTTCACAATGTCGGTCACCATCTGCTTCAATTCATCAAGGAATTGTCTGGCATCATATTTCTTCTTCTCTATCTCACGAAGCTTCTTCTCCCAGATTCCGGTCAGCTCGGCACTCTTCAGAAGTTCCTCATGGATAAGTCCGATGAGTTCCATCCCCGTAGGAGTCGGTACAATACTTTTTCTCTCTTTCCTTATATATCTGCGCTTGAACAATGTCTCGATAATCGCCGCACGTGTAGATGGACGACCGATTCCGTTCTCTTTCAAAGCATCCTTCAACTCTTCATTATCCACAAACTTCCCGGCAGTCTCCATCGCACGCAGCAGTGTGGCTTCCGTGTAGAGCTTCGGCGGAGTAGTCCATTTCTCCATCAGCGAAGGCGAGTGCGGACCGCTCTCACCTTTTACGAACACAGGCAACGTCTTCTCCTCTTCCGCATTCTTCAAATCCTCCTCCGTCTGCCTGTCTTTTGCGAATATCACCCGCCATCCCTGCTCCGTAATCTGTTTTCCCGTTGCCTTAAAATCGACATCTTCCACACGTCCCATGACTGTCGTCGAAAGAAACTTGCAGTCAGGATAGAACACAGCGATGAATGTACGTGCCACAAGATCATAGACATTACGCTCCATGTCAGTAAGATTCTGAGCCGGCACCCCTGTCGGTATGATGGCATGGTGGTCAGTCACTTTCGACGAATCGAACACTTTCTTGCTCTTCAGCAGCTTCTGTCCGTAAAGCGGTGCTGTAAATGTCTCATAGCCGCGTATGCCCATCAGTATGTTCGCACATTTAGGATATATGTCGTCACTAAGAAACGTGGTATCTACACGCGGATAGGTAGTGAACTTCTTTTCATACAGGCTTTGTATCAACTGGAGCGTGAGGTCTGCCGAATATCCGAACTTTCTGTTGCAGTCCACTTGCAGCGAAGTGAGGTCGTAGAGTCTCGGAGGAGCCTCACTGCCTTTCTTTGCCGATATGTCCGTCACGGTGAAAGGAGCGTATTTGACTTTCTCCAAAAACTCCTCACCTTCCTGTTGCGAAGTAAACTTACCTTTTGTGGCAGAGAATGTGGTCTCACGATAGACCGTCGATAAAATCCAATACTGTTCCGGCTGGAAATTGTCAATCTCCTGCTGCCGGCGCACAATAAGGGCAAGAGTAGGTGTCTGCACACGACCGATTGAGAGCACCTGCTTGTACTGCCCATACTTCAACGTATATAAACGAGTGGCATTCATTCCGAGCGTCCAATCGCCAATGGCACGGCTCAGCCCTGCCTCGTAAAGCGACTGGTATTCACTCTGATCTTTCAATGTCTTGAAGCCTTCCCTTATCGCCTCCTCGGTCAGCGATGAAATCCAAAGCCTCTTCACCGGACATTTAGCCCCCGCCTTCTGCATCACCCACCTCTGAATCAGCTCTCCTTCCTGCCCGGCATCACCGCAATTCACTATTCCGTCCGCATTTTTCATCAGACGTTCAATGATGCCAAACTGCTTCTTCACACCGTCGTCTTCCTTCAACTTGATGCCATAACGCTGAGGTATCATAGGCAAGTCCCACACATCCCAGCGTTTCCATAGCGGAATATATTCATGAGGTGCCTTCAGTTCACACAGATGTCCGAAAGTCCATGTGACCTGATAGCCGTTGCCCTCCATATATCCTTCGTGCGAACTGGTTGCCCCTATGACAGCAGCAATATCTCGTGCCACACTCGGTTTCTCCGCAATGCAAACAATCATATTATTTTGTAGTTTTTTACTTATTCTTGTTTATAAACTCTTTTAATATAAAGCATATAACCATCCGGAAATACCTTCAACCGAACAATTGCATACACAAGCATCTGCTTTTACAAAAACACAATGTATATAGGTTTATACCAAAAGCATCTGCAAAAATAGACAAAATCAATGAGCTTTTACCCCGGCTGAATAAAGTATTTGCCTTTTCTTTCAAGTTAATTCAAGTTTCATAAAGGCAAACAACGGAAAGGGAAGGTCAAAAGAATGAATACCGCATGGCACTTGAACCTGTGTAAGACTCATTCGGGATTCACGACCGCCTCTCTTCTGATTTCTCCCTTGATGCTTATATCTTACTCGCGGGACATCCACTCCGGTTTCGACATCAGCAGTCCTGTTTTTTGCAGGAATCTGTTTGTCAAGCACAAACTCAACGAGGACGATTCAACCATCACCAATACCGAAAAAACAAGCTCCATAAAAAAATTTTTGACATCGTTTTTTTGAGGCATCTTCTATTTTGACAAAATGATAATTATTTTAATTATTTTCTTTCTATTTGCCAATTTCCCGCCAATTTGCTATCTTTTTGATTTTGCCAAATGTTAAAATTCTAAGCCCTCTGGCACGCGTCAAAAT
>JAJPZU010000268.1 GCA_021204165.1 Prevotellaceae bacterium | reverse complement strand
CCTCCCCTAACTTAGGGGAGGAGCCTATATACCACAGCTTGAAAAGACTATGAAAGCCTCATAGCACTGACACCCAATACGGTAACTTGGCTCCTCCCCTAAGTTAGGGGAGGTGGCGCGTTAGCGACGGAGGAGTCTGTGAATACAACCACTAAATATACATGAGAATCCTACTAAATATATAAAGAGTCTGTCGAGAACACTTCAACAAACATACACGAGTACACTTCACTAAACATACACGAGTACATACCGTACCCATATCAAGACTCAACGATATATCCATTGCGCCACCTCCATATTCTATGCCATAAAATCCAGAACGGAGCAGATATGACTTCTTCCGGATATGTCAAAAGAAAACGGAGGTTGCGTTTTTGCCGTCTTGCAAAACGCGACAAGAGATTTTCATGCTGTTTTCGCGCCCCGGTATATTGCCCGAAGTTGCCGGTCAGCAGAATTTCTTTCAAAAGGAACTCGCCTTCCTTCGCATTCATAGGGACAATCATGTGTTCTTCTTCCAAACCAAACACCTCATGCAACACATACATCACACCGGCACAGAATCGGGTCAGCCCCAAAGAAGACAAGGTTTGACGTAACTCTTTCAGACTCACAGCGTCCCTCTCCTGCTCTTTCATCACATAATAATAGTCAAGGCACTGACGTAGTCCAATCCCTTCATCAAACAGATGACGATAGATATGCACCAAGATAAATATCACATTGAAGGTGTTTGTCGGCATAAAGTAAGTAGCATCGGGAGATTTCCGGACAAAGGCGCATTGGCGGGCGAACCACTTCTGCAAGCGAATGTTCCTGAGAGGAGAGTAAAACCATGATACGCGATAATGAAGTTCCACCTCAATCTTGTTCCCTTCGTTTACCGGCAATGCCACGACCTTGCCGCCGGCAGTCCGTGTTGTCGCCACCTGTATATCCACATGATGATATACAGCCTCCGCATCACGGCATATTCCACGAGCATATTGAATCACCCGTTTGGCAAACGAAGAAACAGGTTCTGTCGTCCTCCCCTCTCCCGAAATCACCAGCACATCTATGTCTCCGCTCTGCCTCCTCAACGGTTCGGGATAGAGCGCAGCCATACCCTGCCCTTTAAGCATACAGCTGCTGAATCCTGCCTCAGACAACAAGGCGGTTATCTCTCCGCATTTCAGGTTCAGCCACTTGTTCCGCTGTTCAATCTTGCCGGTAACGAAAGCCCAATGCCTCATCAGTTGTTTGGGAGGACACTGTACTTCCGGCAGCTTTTCGATAGCGGAAACACATATCCCTATCAGAGCCTGACGTCTTGCCATGTCCATCATATAAAGCCAGTCGGCATACGTCGGCACTTCCGTGAATCCGTCTCTTCTCCCCAACGCTATCTGAACAAGCTGAAAGAATTTATCCATAATATTAAAGGTTAAAAAGCTTCCGCCTGAAACAGAAGTCCATAAGGATATAAGAAAGCGGCAAGGCGATGGACTTTTGCAATGAAGCAGTTCACATCATCTTGCCGCTGTTTTTATTTTTCAAACCAATCTTCAAGCGACGGGGAATACCATTCGGCCGTTTTGTCTTCTCCGACAGAATAAATAAAGAACGCCTTGAGTTCCTTATGACGTTCAAGCACCTTCTTGGCATCTTCAAGTCCCATCACCATGAAAGAGGTGGCATAGGCATCTGCCACCGCGCAATCGTCGGCAATCACGGTAGAGGACAGAATGCTGTGCTGCACAGGATAGCCGGTGCGAGGGTCGATTGTGTGGGCATACCTCTTATTGTCCTTTACATAGAAGTTACGGTAGTTGCCGGAAGTAGCCATAGAGGCATCGGAAATTCTCAGTATCTGCTCAATGTCGTTCTGCATACACAAAGAATCGTCTTCCGGCTTTGTTATGCCTATCTTCCATAACATGCCGCGAGGATTGCACCCTCTCACTCTCACTTCTCCTCCGATTTCGACCATATAGTTCTTTATGCCCTTGCCTTCAAGAAATTCTCCTACGGCATCTACTCCATAACCTTTTGCTATGGCACTGCAGTCGAGCATACTCTGCGGTATTTCCTTTATCACTTTCCTGTCCTCCAGCCTCACCTTGTCCATGCCCACAATTCTCTTCAGACTGTCAATCAGCGCATCGCTCACCCCATTGATGTTCTTGAAACCGAATCCCCACGCGTTCACTAAAGGTGCCACGGTGATGTCGAAAGCTCCGTCTGTCTCTTTCGAAATGGTCTGTGCAAGGGTGAAAACCTTGATGAAATGTTCATCCACCACAGTGTCACGGTTGTTGTTCACGGCTGTGATGACAGAATTTTTATTGAAAGGAGAGAGAGAATTATCTACACTGTTCAACACACTCAGCACACTGTCCTGCAAATCAGCCTCATGTTCATACGTAATATGATAGATGGTGCCAAAGATAGTGCCCTCACATTTTTGCAGCATCTTCTGTGACCATGCTTCTCCTTTTGCCCCGTTTTCTCCGGTCTCATTGCCGGCAGAGTTTGTACGTGCCACATACACAGTACCTACGCACAAAAGAACAATAAAAGGAATGTGCCACCATTTACGCTTACGGCTCTTTTCCGTTATCTCTTTTTCCTGTTCCATTGACTCAAAGTTTTATTGTAAATTACATTATGCAATATCTGCCGGAAGAAGCACCGGGCTTCATGCCTCATGCGTTCAAATGCTCTATGAGCACTTTCATGCCGATAAGAATCAGAATAACTCCTCCGACAATTCCCGTAGGGAGCTTGAACTTCCTGCCGGTATATAGACCTGCCATATATCCTACATACGACATTATCACAGACAGCAGTCCTATAATCGCCACAGGCCGCAGAACGGAGACAAGCGTCTTCATCCCCATACAGACAAAAGAAACTCCGACTGCCAGCGCATCAATACTTGTCGCCACGGCAAGCGTCGCCACCACCCACAGGCTGTAAGGATTGAATGTCTGCTCCTTTTCCGGCTGCAAGTCGTCCCATATCATTTTTCCGCCGATACCGGCAAGAAGAATAAAGGCAATCCAGTGGTCGATACTTTCAATGTACTTTCCCAGTACGACAGTACAGCCCCACCCGACAACCGGCATGGCTGCCTGAAAAACACCGAACATAAGAGCCATCAGCGTCATGCACTTGTAGTCGGCTTTCTTCAGCATCATTCCGGTTGCAAAACACACGGTAAAGCAATCCATTGCAAGTGCCAGTCCGAGAAGCACATTTTCCACTATTGTCAGCATTCTACTTTCTGATTTTCAATTGTCCCTTTTTTCTTAACCAAATCAGGGAAGATATAATAAAATAAAATCAAACGGTCGCCACAAAACAGGACGCAGAGGAATCAATATCACAAGCCTTCGGCTTCGCTCTCAGCATTCTGTTCCACAGTTTTCCCTGCTGTGTTCTTGTCAGAAATAGCCTCACGCACCTCCACATTGACAGGAGTTGCATTGATTCTGCCCTTCTTCTTTCCCCAGTTAAGGTCGAAGATGAGACTGTAGGTTCCGCCCCACACAGTTCCTCCGGTCGTAGTGCCATATCCGGGAATATAATAAGGTTTGGCATACAAGCTCTCTTTCGTGCTCATTTCGCTCTTGAATCTGAGGCTCCATCCCATGTGGAAATTCCGCCACACCTTGACTTGAACACCTAAAACAATCTCTATCCATTGGCTGGTGGTGCTTATTCCGTCAAATCCGAAAGGCTCCGCCCCTCCGTATATAGGGTCTTTCATGTCCGGACCGGATATGTCGTAGCTAAAACTCGACACACCGTAGCGAAGCCCGACGAAGAGTCTGTTGTCCTGAAACTTGTCCTTGAGCAAATTGACATCGCACCCGATTCTCAAATACGGAGCCGACGTCTTGTACTTGATGTAAGTATTCAGGTCGGTCTTGTCGCACAGACCATACCCCACTTCCGCAACCGGGAAATAGGTATTCTTCAGATTCAGCCTCAACGCAGCCTCCATGTTTCCATAATCGGAGAAAGCATACATCAGCGGTCCGAACACATCGGCAGAAAGGGTAAAGCCCTGAAACAAGAGTAGCTTCGGCTTCTCCACCTCCACGGCCACATACTTTGTCGGCTTCTGCGGTTCACCGGGATTGGCGGCAGTCTGCGCCAAGATTCTCATGCCGCCACAGCACAAAAAAGCCACGACCAAGGCAGTTTTTCTATTCCGCCACACCATTGAAATATATTCTGATATTTTCATAGCCCTCATAGTTTACTGTCGGATTAGCTATTTCTACATGATCAATCCCCGCCTCGGTGGATGTGACCCCGGTCAGAGTGTGGAAACGGTAAGCGCCGCACTCAGGCAAATCCACACGCGGATAGCTCTCGTGCATGACCCTTATCGTATCGGAAGAACTTATCTCCGAATAGCTGAAAATAAGCGTGTCGCATTTCTGGAAATATCCGAGACCGATTTCTATATTTCCGCGCGAAGAGGCCCGGTTCACAAGCACCGTATCACGTCGCGTTTCACTGACTGTTTCCGTATAGCCAAGCTCCACCAACGACTCATCCCGCCATTCTTTCACCACCGTCTGTTCACCCAGTTTTCTGTATGTATAGACTGTTTTCGTCCCCGGAAGAAGTGTTTTCACCGTAATCTCACCCATATAGCTGATGGGAGTTCCCTCGCTATCATAAAAATAGAAGTTACAACTTACAAAATTTTCCAGAGGACAATTGTTGGAAGAGCAAGAGACAAGCCATCCCGTAGCAGAAGCAGACATAATGAACAGGGCTGCATAAACTACAGCCCTGCGAATATCTTTTTGACGAATAACCATTCCCGAATATTTTTATCATTGATTCTTATCAGATAGTCTTTTCTACCTGATATTTATTTCTCTCCTGAGAATTGCGACTGACAAGCTCCGCCACAAAGCCGCCGACAAAAAGCTGTGTTCCAAGTATCATCATGGTGAGAGCTATATAAAAATACGGGGAATCCGTCACAAGATTATATTCTCCTCCATTATATAACGCGACAAGCTTGAATATGCCCACACATGCGGCAGCCAAAAAACCGATAATGAACATCAGCGTACCCGCCAGGCCGAATACGTGCATCGGCTGTACACCGTATGTGGAAAGAAACCACAGTGAAATCAAATCAAGATAGCCGTTCACAAAACGGTCAAGTCCGAACTTTGTCTTCCCGTACTTTCTTGCCTGATGATGCACCACCTTCTCTCCTATCTTTGAGAATCCGGCATTCTTTGCAAGATACGGGATATATCTGTGCATTTCGCCATAGACCTCTATGTTCTTCACCACTTCCTTCCTGTAAGCCTTCAGTCCGCAGTTGAAGTCATGCAGATTCTTGATGCCCGACACTTTGCGCGCCGTAGCATTGAAAAGTTTGGTCGGAATCGTCTTTGAGAGCGGGTCATACCTTTTCTGCTTATATCCGCTGACAAGGTCGTAACCGTCCTCCGTAATCATACGGTAAAGCTCCGGAATCTCGTCCGGACTGTCCTGCAAATCCGCATCCATTGTGATGACCACATCACCTTCCGCGCGTTCAAATCCATGAAACAAAGCCGGACTCTTGCCGTAATTGCGACGGAACTTGATGCCGTGTACTTCCGGGTTCGCACTACACAGATGTTCTATCACATCCCATGACTTGTCCGTAGAACCGTCGTTCACGAATATGATTTCATAGCTGAACTTATGCTGTTCCATCACGCGCTTAATCCACGCATGAAGTTCCGGAAGCGACTCTTCCTCGTTATATAGTGGAACGACAACAGATATATCCATTTTATTGATTATTTATATTTTTTCTTTTTCTATCCTTTCCTTTTCGACTTCATTGATGCGACAAAGGCTGTAGGAATACTCAAGATGATAGACATAAAAAGTTCTGGTTAAAAAACATCAGAGCCATGTCCAGAGGAGACAACTTCGACATGTCGTCAAGGTTCTCTTTGAGTACGCCCAGCGTCTCCGACAGCCCCATCTGCCTGTATAGCTTTATAGTTTCCTCATCTTCAAGCACAGAATAGAACTGTCCCAGCAATGCTCCGTCGTCCATATAGGCAAAATAAACATATTCAGCCGCTCCCGTAAGCAGACAAGCATATACGAACATCATGATAGAGAACATCCATGCAGAAAAGAACGGAAGTTTCTCTCCCGGCTCAAGATGCTGCTTATATCGCCATGCAAAGTAGAATGCGACAAAGGGTAACGCGCAGATACCGATACATGCCACAAACATGAACAGCGAGTTCATACCACGTATTCCCAGCACATAAAGTGCAAAGACAACCACCCATGCTATCCCTAAAAACGTGCCATACTCGGTTGCGTATGCCCTTGAAGGCATAATTGGCTTTTGTTCCGTCATTTTTCAGTCAATGTATTTTTAACTTGGCAAAGTTATACCTTTATTCCGACATATCACAATTATTTGTGTACTTTGTCCGCATTCTTATTTATAAAATCCTTCCAAGACGAAAATGCATGTTCGGCGACGGGACGTCCCATCTGTATGAAGTGGCAGTAGGCCGCCCCGAGAGCATCAGTGGCATCCATCTGCTCGTTCATCTGATCCTCCGGTATCTTCAGCATCCTCTTCAGCATACCGGCAACCTGTTCCTTGGATGCCGCACCGTTTCCGGTTATAGCCACTTTTATTTTTCTCGGCTCATACTCCGTAATGGGCAGGTCGCGCTCTATCGCAGCGGCTATCGCCACCCCCTGCGCCCTTCCGAGCTTGAGCATCGACTGCACGTTCTTGCCGAAAAAAGGAGCTTCAATAGCCAATTCGTCAGGATGATAGGCATCGATAATGTTCGTCACCCGCTCAAAGATACGTCCCAGACGCAGATAATGGTCAGCGTATTTGTGCAGTTCAATCACTCCCATCGCTATCATCTCGGCTTTGTTTCCCACCACCCTCAGCAAACCGTAGCCCATGACATTCGTGCCGGGGTCTATTCCGAGTATAATCTTTTCTTGCTTGGTTCTGTTCATGCCTCCCAAGGTCATTCCACAATCACCTCCATCAAAGTAGGGAACCCAATCACCTTGTTCTTGAAAGCCTGAAGCAGATTCTTCTCCAACGCAGCACCGACAGAGGCATACCACTTGTGGAGCGAAGAAGTATCTTCTGTTTCAAACTGTACGGAGAAACATTCCGACTCCTCATCCTTGTGACTTATGATTCTCGACAAACGCGCGTTTTTCAGTTCTCCCGACTTGATTGCCTCGGGAATAAACATTTCGTTCATGAAGATGACAAAATTCCGGGCATCGTCATTGCTCACATGATAAGTTGTGTTGTATATAAGCATACTGATATTACTGTTAAATCTGATTTGTCTGCAAAATTAGACAAAAACAATGACTCAACGATGCCATTTTATCGTAAATTATCATGATTAAACAGGAAAAACATCATGAGCACATCCTCTAAAAGACAGTGAAAACCATTGATACAATCCTGCAAATATCATCCCAAGGAAATCAGGCATATCGTCCCTTTCTATGGTTCTGCGTCTGAAAACAAAAGCAGCACAGCGAAGACAAAACAGAATAAAAAAAGCCATATTTTGCCATCTTTTTGTCAGTTCAAATTTTTAGAAGCCGTTTTAAATCTATACGGACAATGCGCTGAAAACATATTGTACGTGCAGAGAGAAACTAAAAACAGTGCGCTAAAAACTTTAATCGGCACTGCCGATTATAAAAACGGCACTGCTGATTATGTAAACTGCACTGCCGATTATAAAAACGGCAGTGCCGATTAGAGTTTTCTGTGTACTGTTTTTAAGTCCTCTCCGTACTGTTTTTCACTCCTCGCTGCACTGTTTTTCATTTCTCGCTGCACTGATATTTTTATTTTACCGGCAACTTCAACTTGGCGAAAGACGGTCTATAATAAGAAGCTGTTTTAAAATGATTATAAATTGCTGAATTTAAGTAGATAATGCAACAA
>JAJPZU010000007.1 GCA_021204165.1 Prevotellaceae bacterium | reverse complement strand
CCTCCCCTAAGTTAGGGGAGGTGGCGCGGTAGCGACGGAGGAGTCTGTGAACACACCCGCTAAATATATATACATGAGTAGTCTGTCGAAAATACTCTGCTAAATACACACGGAGTAGTCTGCCGAAAACACATCCGCTAAATATACACGAAGTAGTCTGTGAACACACCCTGTTAAATCTATACGAAGAAATTGTTGCACTCATCATTAGGTTGTCTTCCGGATTATTGTTCTTTGCACCAAAAACTACCACATGTAATGTTTTTTTTGTGGTTTGCGGTATTCTGAATGGCAAAATTCGACAAAGCCAAGGTTGTTTATGACAAGGCGAGTGCAGAGAACATCGCATCATATAATAGGTATAGAGCAGAGAAAGGAATTAGCTTCATGTAAAATCAGAATTCCTTTTCGACTTTTTGGCGATAAAATTCTTAATTATATCAAAAAAGCGTAACTTTGTAGGGATTTTTGCTTTCTTGTCATCCTAATATCTCTATTTGGGGTGGCACGATGGCGATATACTGTCGTAAGATATGTATTTATACCAAATTTTTTAATAATTATATGGCGAATGTAATTAAATTACGGAAAGGCTTGGACATCAACCTTAAAGGAAAGGCTGTTGCCAAGGTTTCTGCCTCAAAGAAGTCGGAAGTCTATGGACTGGTTCCCGACTCATTTGTCGGCTTGAAACCGAAGGTGGTAGTGAAAGAAGGTGATGTGGTAAAAGCCGGCGATGCCTTATTTGTGAATAAGTTGCATCCGGAAGTGAAGTTCGTCTCTCCTGTCAGCGGACAAGTCGTTGCAGTGGAAAGAGGCGAGCGTCGTAAAGTATTAAGCGTTCAGGTCAAGGCTGACAAGGAATTGGTCTATGCCGATTTCGGAAAGAAGCAGGTTAGCTCCCTTACAAAGGAGCAGGTAAAGGCGGCTCTTCTCGAATCCGGTCTTTTTGCCTATATCCTTCAGCGTCCGTATGCTGTGGTTGCAGATCCGGACGACAGCCCTAAGGCCATCTTCGTTTCGTCTTTCAGTGACATGCCTCTTGCTGCCGACTTTGAAGTCGCTTTGAAGGGAAATGAAGCTGATTTCCAGACAGGTGTAGATGCACTTGCCAAACTTGCCAAGGTGTATCTCGGTGTGAAGCCGGGAGCTTCTCAGGCATTGGCGCAGGCAAAGAATGCTGAGGTGACTGTGTTTGAGGGCAAATGTCCTGCCGGCAATGTCGGTGTGCAGATAAACCATGTGTCGCCTGTGAACAAGGGTGAAGTGGTTTGGACTGTCGGCGCAGAAGAGGTTATTTTCATCGGACGTCTGTTCAATCAGGGCAAGGTGGACCTTTCTCGTGTCATCGCTGTGGCCGGTTCTGAAGTGAAATCTCCTGAGTATGTAAAGGTTCTTGTCGGTCAGCAGATTGGTTCTGTTGTGAATAGCAATGTTTCTACAGACAAGAAGGTGCGCATCATCGACGGTAATCCGCTTACGGGAGTGAAGGCATCCGCAGAAAGTTTCCTTGGTGCACACACGACAGAAATTACTGTGATACCTGAAGGTGACGATGCTGACGAGGCTTTCGGATGGATTATGCCGCGCTTCAACCAGTTCTCTACAAGCCGCACTTATTGCAGCTGGCTCATGGGCAACAAGGAATATACTCTTGATGCGCGCATCAAGGGTGGTGAGCGTCACATGATTATGTCGGGTGAATACGACAGCGTGTTCCCTATGGACATTTATCCGGAACAGCTTGTAAAGGCAATCATTGCCGGTGATATTGACCGTATGGAAGCTCTCGGCATCTATGAAGTCGCTCCTGAAGATTTTGCAGTGTGCGAGTTTGTTGACAGTTCTAAGCTGGAACTTCAGCGCATCGTGCGTGAGGGGCTTGACATGCTTCGTAAGGAAAATGAATAAATGTGTGGGTCGGCGAATCGTGAACAGTGGTTCGTAAGACTGACAAAAAAACAAAAACTAAAAACAAAAATGAGTGCGTTAAAAAAATATCTCGACAAGATAAAGCCGTCTTTTCAGGAAGGCGGCAAGTTCCACGCATTCCGTTCCGTGTTTGACGGTTTCGAAACATTCATGTTCGTACCTAACGACACGGCAAAGGTTCGTGGGGCACACATACACGACGCTATCGATTCGAAGCGTATCATGTCGTTTGTTGTGATTGCGCTGATTCCGGCTCTCCTTTTCGGTATGTATAATGTCGGCTATCAGCATTATCTGGCTCTCGGACAGACACCTGAGTTCATAGACAGTTTTATCTACGGTCTGCTGGCTGTTCTTCCGAAAGTGGTTGTATCATACGTGGTGGGTCTCGGCATAGAGTTCACTGTGGCACAGTGGAAGCACGAAGAGATTCAGGAAGGATTCCTCGTGAGCGGTATGCTCATTCCGCTTATCGTTCCGATAAACTGTCCGCTGTGGATTATCGCTGTCGCTACTGCTTTTGCGGTGATTTTCGCGAAGGAAGTGTTCGGAGGAACCGGTATGAATGTATTCAATGTGGCTCTCGTTACACGTGCGTTCCTGTTCTTCTCTTACCCTTCAATGATGTCGGGTGACAAAGTGTGGGTGAACGGAAACTATGCAGAGTCCATTCTCGGTATAAACGGAACGGTTGATGTGGTTACTGCTGCAACTCCGCTCGGACAGGCTGCTGCCGGTGAGCCTATCACAGCTCCGTTCATGGACACTGTGACCGGTCTTATACCGGGTTCTATCGGTGAGACAAGCGTGATAGCAATCCTTATCGGTGCGGTCATTTTGCTTTGGAGCGGTGTGGCAAGCTGGAAGACAATGCTTTCTGTGTTTGTCGGAGGAGCCGTGGTTGCATTGCTTTTCAATGCGGTCGGCATGGAGAATAATGCTGTGGCAAATATTCCATGGTATGAACATCTTACAATCGGAGGATTCTGCTTTGGTGCTGTGTTTATGGCTACCGACCCTGTAACTTCTGCACGTACAGAATGTGGAAAGTGGGTCTATGGACTTCTTATCGGAGCAATGGCAATCATTATCCGTGTGCTCAATCCCGGATTCCCGGAGGGTATGATGCTGGCAATTCTCCTTATGAATATTTTCGCTCCGCTCATCGACTATTGTGTTGTTCAGAGTAATATTAACAAGCGCGCTAAGCGTGCAGCTAAATAAGAAGGAATATGGCAAAGAAATTCAAATGTAAAGTTTGTGGCTATATCCACGAAGGGGATGCTGCTCCGGCACAATGCCCTTTATGCAAGGCGCCTGCTTCTGAGTTTGAAGAGGTGATAGAGGCTGCCGCTGCTCCTGCTCCTGCAAAGAAAAAGGGACTGGATACCAACAGCAATGCCTATACCATAATATATGCTTCTGTCATGGTGGTGATTGTAGCTTTCTTGCTCGCTTTTGTGGCTTCTGCACTGAAACCTACTCAGGATGCCAATGTGGCTATTGACAAGAAGTCGCAGATTCTTGCGTCACTTAATATTCGCGGTTTGCAGACTACGGAAGTGGAGGCAAAATACAGCGAAGTGGTGCTCAAAGACATCATATACGGTGCCAGTGCCGATGAGGTGACTGCTGATGGAGAGGAAGAAGGATATGACAAGCAGGGATTCGTGGTTGAAAACAAAGAAATCACAGACTCCAACCGTCCTCTTTATGTTTGTAGCGTGGATGGTGCTACAAAATATGTCATTCCTGTTTCAGGCGCAGGACTCTGGGGCGGAATCTGGGGCTATATAGCTCTTGATGACGACTGTGAAACTGTGTATGGAACATATTTCTCTCATGAGAGCGAAACAGCCGGTCTGGGTGCGCGCATCACAGAGGACTGGTTCCAGACAAGCTTTAGCGGCAAGAAGATTACAGCTTCTGGCAGTGACGACATCATGCTTAGCGTGGTCAAGAAAGGTAAGGAGGGCAATCTCGATCCGTCAAACTATGTTGACGGTATCACAGGTGCAACACTTACATCTGACGGTGTGAACAACATGATACATAAATGTCTGACTCGATACAAGGACATATTAAATGCTTATAAAAAATAAGGAGGACAAAGAATATGAGTAAATTATTTTCAAAAGAGAATGGCGAAGTATTCTCAAGTCCGCTGAACTTGAACAATCCGGTGACGGTGCAGGTGCTCGGTATCTGTTCTGCGCTTGCCGTGACTTCGCAGCTCAAACCGGCAATCGTCATGGGCTTGTCGGTGACTGTTATTACAGCCTTTTCAAATGTGATTATCTCACTTATAAGAAAGACAATACCGAACCGTATCCGTATTATTGTACAGCTGGTGGTGGTTGCCGCTCTTGTAACTATTGTAAGTAATATCCTGAAGGCATACGTCTATGACGTCAGTGTACAGCTCTCTGTGTATGTAGGACTTATCATCACAAACTGTATTCTGATGGGACGTCTGGAGGCCTTTGCCATGCAGAACGGACCGTGGGAGTCATTCCTTGACGGTGTGGGAAACGGTTTGGGATATGCGCTTGTGCTTGTGGTTGTGGGATTTGTGCGTGAGCTTCTCGGCTTCGGTACACTTCTCGGCTTTACAATCATTCCAAGTTCGACTTTGCTTGAGAACGGAGGACTGTATCTTAATAATGGTATGATGACCATGCCGGCAATGGCACTGATTATCGTGGCATGTGTGATATGGGTACATCGTTCTGTCAACAAGGAAGAAAAGAAATAATCATACTTATAAAGAGAAAAGAAAACTATGGAACATTTTTTTAGTTTGTTAGTCCGCTCCATATTTGTGGACAATATGATTTTCGCGTTCTTTTTGGGTATGTGTTCTTACCTTGCAGTATCAAAGAACGTTAAGACAGCTGTAGGCTTGGGAGTAGCCGTTACATTCGTGCTTCTCATCACTGTGCCTGTCGATTATCTTTTGCAGACAAAGGTACTTGCAAACGGCAGCATTATAGAGGGTGTGGACCTCACATTCTTGAGCTTCATACTCTTTATCGCAGTTATTGCCGGTATTGTACAGCTTGTAGAGATGATTGTAGAACGTTTTTCTCCGTCACTCTATGCCGCTCTGGGTATATTCCTTCCGCTTATAGCAGTAAACTGCGCCATCATGGGTGCTTCGCTTTTCATGCAGCAGCGCATTCTCCTCGATCCGGCAACAAGCACACAGGCTATAGGTGGTGTAGGTGATTCTATATCATACGCACTTGGTTCGGGTATAGGTTGGACACTTGCTATTGTGGGTCTTGCTGCAATACGAGAGAAGATGGCATATTCCGATGTGCCTAAGCCTCTGCAGGGTCTTGGAATTACCTTCATTACTGTAGGACTTATGGCTATGGCATTTATGTGTTTCTCAGGTCTAAACATTTAATCAGGAAAGGAACATAAAGAATGGATATGAATTTAATATTTGCGAGCATCGGGGTATTCCTCGGAATTATCCTCGTTTTGGTGATAATCCTGCTCGTGGCTAAGAAATATCTTTCTCCAAGCGGTAATGTCACACTGACAATCAACGGAGAAAACAAACTTTCGGTGGAGCAGGGAAGCAGCGTGCTTGCAACTCTTTCCGCCAACGGTATTTACCTTAGCTCTGCATGTGGCGGAAAAGGCTCCTGCGGACAGTGTAAATGTCAGGTTATTGAAGGCGGCGGTGAGATTCTTGACTCAGAAAAGGGACACTTCACTCGTAAGCAGATAAAGGAGCACTACCGTCTTGGATGTCAGTGCAAAGTAAAAGGTGATTTGAGCATCAAGGTTCCTGAATCCGTAATGGGCGTGAAGGAATGGGAATGCACTGTCATCAGCAATAAGAACGTGGCATCATTTATCAAGGAATTTAAAGTGGCACTTCCTCCGGGCGAACACATGGACTTCCTTCCGGGTTCATACGCGCAGATTAAGATTCCTGCATACAAGATGGACTATGACAAGGACATCGACAAGGAGCTTATCGGCGATCTCTATGTACCGGTATGGGAGAAGTTCAACATCTTCAGCTTGAAGTGTGAGAACACAACTCCGACAGTACGTGCATATTCAATGGCGAACTATCCGGACGAAGGTGATATCATTACACTGACAGTGCGTATTGCCACACCTCCGTTCCTGCCGCGTCCTCAGGTAGGCTTCATGCCGGTGAGTCCGGGTATTGCTTCTTCTTATATCTTTAGTCTCAAACCGGGCGACAAGTGTATCATGAGTGGTCCTTACGGAGATTTCCATCCTCATTTCGATTCTAAGAGAGAAATGATTTGGGTAGGTGGTGGTGCCGGTATGGCTCCGCTCCGTGCGCAGATTATGCACATGTTGAAGACTCTCCACACACGTGACCGTGAAATGCACTATTTCTATGGAGCACGTGGCATTGACGAGGTATTCTTCATGGAAGACTTCCTTGAACTTGAAAAGGAATATCCTAACTTCCATTTCCATCTTGCTCTTGATCGTCAGGACCCTAAGGCAGACTCTCTTGGTGTGAAATATACTCCGGGATTCATTGCTCCTGTACTTGGCGATACATATCTCAAGCAGCATGAGGCACCGGAAGATATAGAATATTATCTCTGCGGACCTCCAATGATGGCAAAGACTGTGCTTGACCTTCTTCACAGTCTTGGTGTGGAGGATGACATGATTAGCTTTGATAATTTCGGAGGATAATCGTAAATTCTATAAAAGCAAAAGGGGATGGCAGAAATGTCATCCCCTTTTGTTTTTATGCCTGTTCTGTGTTTGCGGACATCTGTTATCTAACAACTATTTGAAGTTCGTCCCATATTTCAAGAAAAGTCAAATAGGCTTGTTTGAATCTGCTTTTGTTGTTCTGATATGCTGTTTTGCCGCTTATTTCACTTTTATCATTGTACTGGAAGACACATTGGCTACAACCTCATAGCCTGCTGGTATTTCTGCTTTTGAACCGCAGATGAAGCAACAAGGCCATAAACATACGGCAAACAGTGCAACAGATAATGCTGTTCTGTTTTTTCCGGTTACATATACATTGCCATTAGTCAATGGGATTACTTCTCCGTTGGGCATCACGATTTCATCTAATTTGATGCCTAAACGTCCTTTTGTGCCCCACCATGATGACTTTTTTGCTTCATAAACATTTCCATTGACAATAGTTCCATAAGGGATTGCTGTAATGCCGTCAACATTGATGTCACGTGAAACGTGAAAGATTACTTTTTCTCCTTCTTGAACGTTGGATGCTCGTGTGGAGTTTACGACTTGTAGAGGAACTAATGTACCTGCCTTTACATTTACTTCTGTTTGTGCAAATGTGGCAATTGACAATATGGACATTGCCACACATGTGAAAAGCTTTTTCATTGTTATGTTATTGTATCCGCCGGACACACAAACTCGGATGTGTCATAAATATAATTAGTATATCTACATACAAAAAGCGGAGTGTCCGACTTCTGCTTGTTTCGCTGTTTGAGGCCTACCACAGCCTTAGATTGTAAACAAAACAGAAGTGGCACTCACGCTACTTTGATATATGATATACCCATAAAGTGTGCATAAGGGCATTTAACCCTCTGCACACTCACGAGATAAATTACCATATCAGTAGCATTTACACCAGCGTGTTTCTGACAATCTATTTGATTGTGGTAGTTTCAAACAGCCAAAAACGAGCGTTAGCAAACGCATTTCAATATGTAGTCACTTCGCCCTTTTACCATTCTACCTTTAAGATAATTCGGTATGAGTGAAGTGGATGCAAATATAGTGAAACTCGTTTACATGTAGATAGATTTTGCGGAAATAATTCAAGATGTTTGTCAAATACATAAATGTACATCTGTGGGAATGAAGATTCGTTTTCTGATTTCCGTTGCTCAATCTGATACTCTCATCCTTCAAAGGCAGATAGCCTTTCCATTCATCTGTGACAAAGGACATAAGCTTGTTCTTCATGTTCGCCTTAATCCCGTGTACGAGCTGGATGCCATCATCAAATAATGAATCAAACAGCTTGGGAGAAATGTATCCTCTGTCTGCAAAGA
>JAJPZU010000126.1 GCA_021204165.1 Prevotellaceae bacterium | reverse complement strand
AAAATGAAGCGTGCCGAACTTTTATCGGAAATCGGGCATTCTACGCGCATTTTCCGAGAGCCTCGCCAATTGTAAAATTATGTTTCGATTTCGGACTTCGTATTCACATTTGTTATACTTTGACAAAGTCTTTCAGAAATTTCACCGCAGTGTTTTTAAATTTTCACCGCGGTGAAAATTTTTGCACACCGCGGTGAAAAAAAATTTCCTCCGCGGTGAAAATTTAAAATCACCGCGGTGAAAATAAAAAAAACACCGAATTTCGGGGTAAAAAACGGCATTGTCCGGATGAAATGTTAATATGTGTATAATTAGCTGTTTCGGAAGAGCGTCTGAACAAAAACTTAAAAGAGAGTGGTTTTAGAGCGGTGTTTGGGGATGCAAACGTCAAATTCAGCTGTAACATATTGTCAGTCAACAGATTACTAAAACGCTCAAAAATCTCGAAAAATTGCGTCCGGCGCGTTTTTTTTGAGCATTTTTTATAAAATCATATATTATTGATTATCAGTAAGTTACACACATTGCAAAAATTTCGTCTCTCCGCCGTCAGCAAAAAACGGCTTCAAATGTTAAATTTTTATTTTGGACGAAAATATCATTTTGTCAAATCGAAAAACCGCATTTTTGCATGTTTTCTGCTGTTTTTAGCGGGTACATCCAATTAAAACAGCGGGTACATCCATTTTAAAACATTGAGTACACCTTTTTATAAACTGCACACAGCCTACTCCCCTTCCGCTTGCGCCAAAAAATATCACAAATGCACCATTAAACTGAAAATGAACAATATATATTATAACTTCATGCGAAAGTTATCAACAGCAGATATAAAAAGAGATTAAATTTGCCAACATGATAAACTTCAAACAATAAATAATGAAAACAAACAAAATTATCAACATTCTTGCAGGATGTGCGTTGCTTCTTTCTCCGGTGGCAACATGGGCACAAAAACCACAGTTATGGTATGATAAGCCTGCCGACGAATGGATGAAATCAGTACCTATCGGCAACGGACGAATCGGTGCAATGGTTTACGGAGACACGGAACACGAAACAGTCAATCTGAACGAGTCGAGCATGTGGGCGGGAGAATACGACCCGAATCAAGAGATTCCTTTCGGACGTGAACGGCTTGATGCTCTCCGGGAACTGTTCTTTGCAGGAAAAATTGAAGAAGGCAACGGAATTGCCAGCGAGAATCTGCACGGAACTCCGCACTCATTCGGCACACATCTGCCGATAGGCGACTTGAAGATTGATTTCAAGTACGACGACTCTTCTGCCGAGATTACAGACTACCGCCGTGTGCTTGACATGGAAAACGCCCTTGCCACGGTGAAATTCAAGAAAGGAAAAACTGAATACTATCGCGAATACCTGTCGTCCAACCCACAGGATGCCGTGGTCATGAGATTTACGGCAAACAAGAAAAATGCCGTCAGCTTCGAGATGCATATCAACATGCTCCGCGAAAACACAGCCATCAGAACGGAAAACGGACAGATTGTGTTTGAAGGTCAAGCCCTCTATCCGAATCTGGGCACAGGAGGTGTACACTTCTCGGGAAGGGTTGCAGTCAAGGCCGAAGGCGGCAAAGTGGAAGACTTGGGCGACAGAATCAAGGTGAGCAATGCCGATGCCGTGACCCTCGTATCGGATGTGCGCACTGATTTCAGAAACCCTGACTACAAAAAGACTTGCGACGAAAACATAAAGAAAGTGCTCGGAAATGCCTATTCTCTGATCCGCAAGGAACATATTGATGACTATGCTCCGCTTTTTGCCAGAGTAAAACTGCAAATCGGCGACCCTAAACGCGACCTCATCCCTACGGACCAACGTTGGCGCGAACTGCGCGAAGGAAAGGACGATGCGGGCTTGCAAGGATTGTTCTTCCAGTTGGCACGCTATCTGCTCATCGCTTCTTCACGTGAAAATTCGCCGCTCCCAGTGGCTCTGCAAGGGTTCTTCAACGACAACCTCGCCTGCCACATGTGCTGGACGAGCGACTATCATCTTGACATCAACACACAGCAGAACTACTGGATTGCCAACATAGGCAACTTGGCAGAATGTAACGCACCTCTTTACACTTACATTGCGGATCTGGCTCACCACGGAGCAAAAACAGCACAGACCGTATATGGATGTAAGGGATGGGCGGCGCATACCACTGCCAATATATGGGGTTTCACCGCTCCTTCAGGCGGCATCGGATGGGGACTCTTCCCTTGTGCCGGCTCATGGATGGCTACACATCTATGGACTCAATATGAATATACTCAGGACAAAGACTATCTCCGCCGGGTGGCTTACCCTCTGCTCAAGGGCAATGCGGAGTTTTTGCTTGACTATATGTGCGAAGACCCTCACACGGGTTATCTTGTTACAGGGCCGTCTATATCTCCCGAAAATGCTTTCGGATACAATGGAGGTGTGTGGTGCGCGTCAATGATGCCTACATGCGACCGTGTGCTTGTATATGAGATACTGAATGCTTGCCTGCACTCGACTGACATTCTCGGAATAGACGCAAGTTTCGCAGACTCGCTCCGCCTTGCCATAGCCAAACTGCCTCCGTTGCGGAAGAACAAGTACGGTGGCGTAAGGGAGTGGATGGAAGACTATGACGACGTGAATGTCAACCATCGCCACACATCGCATCTGCTCGCACTTTATCCGTATTCCCAGATTTCGCTGGAGCACACACCGGAGCTTGCCGAAGCGGCACGAAAATCCATTGTGCGCCGAATGACTGCACACGACTGGGAAGACACAGAATGGAGCCGCGCCAACGCTATCTGCTATTACGCACGACTTCAAGACCCGAAAGAAGCTTACGAGAGTATCAACATCCTGATGAAGAACTTGGCTCGCGAGAATCTGCTCAGCATATCTCCGAAAGGAATTGCCGGTGCACCGTATGACATCTTCATTTTCGACGGAAATGCCGCAGGTGCTGCCGGAATAGGAGAAATGCTGGTACAGATGGTTGAGGACGGCGACTACAAGGCTCCTAAACCGGAAACCGGATTCATCAAGCTGCTGCCTTGCCTTCCGGAGGAATGGAAAGACGGTTCCTTTGAAGGCCTGTGCGTGAAAGGCGGTGCGGAAATATCCGCGGAGTGGAAGGACTCACAAATAAAGAAAGCTTCTTTGAAGGCTACTGCTGACGGACTTTTCCGTATGCAGATGCCGAAAGGACTCACAGCCACAAAAATCAACGGCAAGAAGGTGCAGCTCAATCTTGACGAGAAACATTGTGTCAGTGTGTATCTGAAAAAGGGAGACATATTGGAAATATAATTGCTCTGTTTTTGCAGAAGACAAAATGCCGGACGGTCACGTTTCGACCGTATGACCGGCATTTTGCTTTTCTGCAAACGGTGCTGTAATCATAAAATCAATTCTAATAGACATGAGAAATATCAAGTGGCAAAACATGGCCCATGCCGCGTGCCGACTGCTGTTCGGTCTGGCACTGACGACACCGGCATCGGCATGGAACAGCCCGCTCTGCCCGCTGCAAAACGCAGAAAGCACAGTCATACGAGAAGACGACACCCGATGGGGTGACTTGGGTGACGGAACTTATGCAAACCCGATATTATACGGAGACTATTCAGACCCGGAAGTCATAAGGGTAGATGACAAATACTACATGATTTGTTCGGAATTTCACTTTATGGGAATGCCCGTACTGGAATCTGTCGATATGGTGAACTGGAAGATTATCGGACAGATTTTCAGCCGAATAGACTTGGAAGGATATTCCACGATGAACAAATACGGCGGCGGAAGCTGGGCACCGGCACTGCGTTATCACGACGGCAGATTCTGGATGTATGTGTGTACACCCAACGAAGGACTCTTCATGTCCACGGCTGCAAAGCCTGAAGGACCGTGGGAACCGCTGGTATGCGTGAAAAGCGTGAACGGCTGGGAAGACCCCTGCCCTTTCTGGGACGAGGACGGACAAGGCTATATCGGCAGAAGCCAACTGGGCGGAGGCCCCATCTTCATCCATAAGATGAGCGCGGACGGAAAGACATTGCTCGACGACGGAGTGAAGATATATGAAGGTCCCACGGCGGAAGGAACAAAAATATTCAAGAAAGACGGTTTCTACTATCTGAGTATTCCGGAAGGCGGTGTGGGCACAGGATGGCAAACAGTGATGCGCTCCAAAAGCATTTACGGTCCGTACAAGACAAAACGCGTACTTGAAACGGGCAGCACAAATGTCAACGGTCCGCATCAAGGTGCACTGGTTGACACTCCGGACGGCGAATGGTGGTTCTTCCATTTCCAATCGACAGAGCCTCAAGGACGTGTCGTCCACCTGCAACCGGCAAAATGGGTGGACGGATTTCCTGAGATTGGTGAAGATTATGACGGCAACGGCATTGGCGAACCGGTCAAAGTACATGCCAAGCCGGCCGCAGGAAAACAAAAAAAAGATTTACGCGCCGCAGTCCGATGACAACTTCAACGGGAAAAAACCGGGAATACAGTGGCAGTTCAATCATAATCCTGACGACAGCAAAATCTCGCTTACAGACAAAAAAGGATGGCTGTGCATTGTACCTCAGAAGGCTGAGAAATTGCGCATGGCGAAAAACCAGCTGACTCAGAAGACGATGGGAAACAGAGGAACAGCCACTGTCAAGATTGACTTTTCCCGTCTGGAAGAAGGAGGACGCATGGGTTTGGAATGTATAGGCAACAAATTTGTGGGTGCGGGAGTCATGATAAGCTCGGAAAACGGTGCCGCCGTACCTTATTTATACTGCGAAAAAGACGGTACGGTGACGAAGAAGACAGCTCTTCCTTCCGTGAAAAAGCAGATGCTGTACATACGTCTCGAAATCGACGCACTGCACAACAAACACCAGTTCTATTATAGCGAAGACGGAAAAGAGTTCGTATCGTTGGGAGAATCTTTTGAGTCCGGTTCGGGCGACTGGAAAGGCAGCCGTGTCGGTCTTTACGCATACACCACAGACGAACCGTCAGGCCGCGCATATTTCGACGACTTCACTTATCATTTTGACGGTCCGGGGAAAGCCGGGCAGCACACTAAATAAAGTGTACCGGTCTTGAGAAATAAAGAAAAACAGTTATTAATATCATAAATCAGAACAAAATGAAAACGATTAGGATTGCTATTTCAACCTTGTTGGTAGCTTTGTGTTCCGGTGTGTCCGCACAGAAAGACTATGCCGGATATGTAGATCCGTTCATTGGGACAGGAGCAGTGGAGCAAAGTCTCAGTGGCAACAACTATCCGGGAGCCACAGTGCCTTTCGGCATGATTCAGTTGTCGCCGGACACACGTGAAGATCCGGACTGGGCAGATGCTTCCGGATATGACTATAATGCCAATACCATCTACGGCTTCTCCCACACCCGACTGAGCGGTACCGGTGCTTCAGATTTCATAGACATCCTTCTGCTGCCTACGACAGAGCTGCGCCGTCAGAGTTCGTTCAGCCACAAAGAGGAGGAGGCTGCACCCGGATACTACAAAGTCAGGCTCAAAGACAATGACATTCTTGCCGAACTGACCGCCACTACGCGTACCGGTGTTCACCGTTACACCTATCCACAGGGCAAAGACGCCATGATTTACATCGACCTTGACCATTCGGCATACAAGGGTGCTTGGGGACGCAGAATCGAAAACTCTCAGATTCGAGTGGTTGACGAACATACGATTGAAGGCTATCGCATCATCACGGGATGGGCAAAGCTGAGAAAAGTATATTTCAGCATGAAGTTCTCTTCTCCTATCAAAAGCTGGGAGGTATGGAACAACGGTACCTTATATAAAAACACCTGCGTGAGCAACGGTACAGACATAAAAGGTACGTTCAATTTCGGCAATACGAAGCAGATTACATGTACTGTGGCAATTTCTCCTGTGTCGATTGCCAATGCAAGAGAGAACATGAAGACAGAAACCGAAGGCAAGGATTTCGATGCACTGCGCAAGGCTGCCTACACTGCATGGAATGAAGAACTTGGAAAAATTGACGTGGAGACAAACGACACGGACAAGAAAATATTCTATACGACACTTTATCATGCCATGATTCAGCCTAACACATTCTCTGACGTGAACGGTGAATACATGACAGCAGACTATTCTGTAGATAAAGTGGCAGACGGACATACACATTATTCAACATTCTCACTGTGGGACACTTTCAGAGGTGCACATCCTTTATACACCATTATCGAGCCGGAACGTACTTCCGACTTTGTCACAAGTATGCTGAAACAGTATGAATATTACGGCTATCTCCCTATATGGCAGCTTTGGGGACAGGACAACTATTGCATGATAGGCAACCACGCAGTACCGGTTGTCGTGGATGCCGTGCTGAAAGGACTCTGCCACGACCCTCGAAACATGAAATCTCCTTCAACAGGCAAAATAAAGTCATGGGAGAATGTGCTCTACGATGCAGTGAAAGGCAGTCTGACCACATCGCACTTGAACTCACCGTTTGAGGTGTGGGACAAATACGGCTATATGCCGGAAGACATACAGACACAGTCCGTGTCAATCACTCTGGAACAGAGTTTTGACGACTGGTGTGCGGCTCAACTGGCAAAACATGTCGGACAAACCGAAGACTATGAGTATTTCATGAAACGTTCTGCCTACTACCGGAACCTGTACAACCACGAAAGCCATTTCTTCCAGCCGAAGAACAGCAAGGACGAATGGATTCTGCCTTTCGACCCATACAAATACGGCTCAAACGGAGGTTCTGCATTTACTGAGGGCAACGCATGGCAATATTATTGGTATGTTCCTCACAATGTGGATGACCTTGTCTCACTGACCGGCGGAAAGACAGCTTTCTGCAAAAAACTGGATGAGTTCTTCACTTCAACAAAGACAAGCGGAGAAAAGAACGGCAACGCTTCAGGATTTGTAGGACTCTATGCACACGGAAACGAACCGAGCCACCATGTGGCTTATCTATATGCTCTTGTCGGACAGCCTCAGAAGACCCAGCAGATTGTCAGCCATATCAAGAAAGAGCTTTACAACACTTCCTCTTCCGGCTATGCAGGCAATGACGACTGCGGAGAAATGTCTGTCTGGTACATATTCTCTGCCATAGGCTTCTATCCTGTGAACCCTGCATCCGGCGAATACGTCATTGGTTCACCTTCTGTAGATGAAGCCACAGTGAAAGTGGGAAATGGAAAAATGTTTACGGTGAAAGTGCAGCGCAAGAGCGAGGCCGACATTTACGTAAAGGAAATCAAGTTGAACAATAAAAAGTTCACCTCACCGGTCATCAAACATTCTGACATTGTGAACGGAGGCACATTGGAGTTCATCATGAGCAGCAAACCTAAAGGCAACTTGCTGAAGCTCTAATCGGAAGAATTTATAATACATAGAAAATCTCAAGTTCAAATTCTTTTTATTGTATTGAAATGGAGGTGCATCATCGAATGTGCCTCCATTTTTTATTAGAAGCTGTTTTAATTCTATTTAAAACAGCTTCTAATTATATACGAACAATGCGCTGAAAACATCTTGTATGTGCAGATAGAAACTAAAAACAGTGCGCTAAAAACTTTAATCGGCACTGCCGATTATGTAAACTGCACTGCCGATTATAAAAACGGCAGTGCCGATTTGAGTTTTCAGCGCACAGTTTTTAAGTCCTCTCTGTGCTGTTTTTCACTCCTCGCTGTAGTGTTTTTTACTCCTCGCTGCACTGTTTTCATTTCTCGATGTAGTGTTCTTCATTTCTCTCTGTACCGATATTTTTATTTTACCGACAATTTCAGCTTGGCGAAAGACGGTCTATGATAATTTTTCGTAACAAAATTAAAACACCTTCTAAGCAATTCAAGAAATAATTCAAAAGAACTTTTCATTGTTATGTGATTGTTTTCAACAATCTTTTCCTATTGCTTTAAATAGGTGTACTCACAGACTCCTCCGTCGCTACGCGCCACCTCCCCTAACTTAGGGGAGGAGCCTA
>JAJPZU010000096.1 GCA_021204165.1 Prevotellaceae bacterium | reverse complement strand
AAGACATGTTTGACGCTGATGTCTATATTATCGACCACCAGGGTCAGTTCGTACAGCAAGGTAAATTCACCGGCGGTGCATACGAGATTGAGGGATATTTGGAATATGGTGCGTGCAATGACCAGAACTGTATTCCTCCTACTGCTGCTGACTTCAAGTTTACAGGCGAAGCCAAGACTACTACTGCGGCTGTCGAGGTGAAGGGCAAAGAAGACAAGCCTGCAACAGAGGGGAAAGAGGCAAACACGGTGGAAGAGAAGCCGCAAGCCACTGACACCGTAGCAGCAGCGGAGACAGACACCGCTGCAACGGCAGCAGACCAATCAAGCGAGATTGGCTCGGGCAGTCTGTGGACTCCGGTCATAAGTCAGTTGAAACAATTTGAAGATGGCGGAAACGCTTCCGCTACAGACTCTTCGCTTTGGCAAATATTCCTTCTCGGTTTGCTCGGAGGTCTTTTGGCACTCGTGACTCCCTGCGTGTGGCCTATCATACCTATGACTGTAAGCTTCTTCTTGAAACGCTCTGGCGACAAGAAGAAAGGTATGCGCGACGCATGGACATACGGCGCATCCATCGTCATCATCTATCTTGTGCTCGGACTTGCCGTGACAGCCATATTCGGTGCCAGTGCACTCAACTCGCTTGCCACAAATGCAGTGTTCAACATATTCTTCTGCTTGATGCTCATCGTCTTCGCGGCCTCATTCTTCGGAGCCTTTGAACTGACGCTGCCTTCGTCATGGAGCAATGCCGTTGACTCCAAGGCAGAGAAGACAGGCGGTCTGCTCGGCATCTTCCTCATGGCATTCACACTGACACTTGTCAGCTTCTCATGCACAGGTCCTATTATCGGCTTCCTGCTTGTCGAAGTGTCAACTTCCGGCGACATTCTGGCTCCTACAATAGGTATGCTCGGCTTCTCCATCGCGCTCGCCCTGCCTTTCACCTTGTTTGCCATGTTCCCAAGCTGGCTCAAGACAATGCCGAAGAGCGGAGGATGGATGAACAATGTGAAGGTTGTACTCGGTTTCATTGAACTGGCATTCGCGCTCAAATTCCTTTCTGTCGCCGACCTTGCATACGGCTGGCGCATACTCGACCGCGAAACATTCCTCGCTATCTGGATTGTGCTTTTCGCCCTGCTCGGAATGTACCTGCTTGGAAAAATCAAGTTCCCTCACGATGACGACGATGACGGACACATCAGCGTAACCCGCTTTTTCCTTGCCATGATTTCTTTCGCATTCGCCGTGTATATGGTTCCGGGATTATGGGGAGCACCTCTGAAAGCCGTGAGCGCATTTGCTCCGCCAATGAAGACACAGGATTTCAACTTGTACGAAGAGAATGAAGTGCGTCCTCAGTTCATGGACTACGACGAAGGAATGGAATATGCACGTCAGCACGGCAAGCCTGTCATGATAGACTTCACCGGCTATGGCTGTGTAAACTGCCGCAAGATGGAGGCAGCGGTATGGGTTGACCAGAACGTAGCTTCAATCATGAATGACGATTATGTCCTCATACAATTGTATGTAGATGACAAGACACCGCTCACAGAACCAGTAATCGTCAACGACAACGGACAGCTGCGCAAACTGCGCTCAGTCGGTGACAAATGGAGCTATCTGCAAAGTTCCAAGTTCGGAGCGACAGCACAGCCGTTCTATGTGCTTCTTGACAACGACGGCAACCCTCTGACAAGAAGCTATTCTTTCGATGAAAATGTTGACCATTATCTGAAATTCTTGAAAGAAGGACTAACTAATTATTCTCAGAAATAAAGACTTGAGGTTATAAGGTTTTAAGACAGAAGATTCATATTTTCCCAACACAATGTCTCAAAATCTTATAACCTCAAAATTATATAGTTATGGAAAAGGAAGAAAGAGAAAGAATCATTTCTTTAATCAAAAGCGAAGTGGTTCCGGCTGTAGGGTGCACGGAACCGATAGCAGCGGCTCTCTGTGTAGCCAAAGCGACACAGATATTAGGATGCACCCCCGAGAAGATAGAATTGCAGCTCAGCGCAAACATCCTGAAGAATGCGATGGGAGTAGGAATACCGGGGACAGGAATGACTGGACTGCCCATCGCCATTGCGCTCGGCGCACTTGCAGGGAAACCGGAATACAATCTTGAAGTTCTCAAAGACATCACTCCCGAAGATGTGGAAAAAGGGAAAGCATTCCTCAGCAAGAACAACATATCCATCAGCTTGAAAGAGCACATTACAGAAAAACTATACATAGAGGTTTCTGTGGTTGCCGGTGGTTCTACGGCAAAAGCCATCATCAGCGGCGGACACACTAATTTCGTTTTCCTTGAGAAAGACAACCAGACTCTGCTGGACAAACATGTAAACGCAGAAGGCGAAGAAGAACAGGACTGCGACGACCAATGGCTCAATCTGCACAAGGTGTATGAATTTGCCACAACGGCTCCGTTGGAGGAAATAGAGTTCATACGCGAAGCACGCGAGTTGAACGAAAAAGCTTCCCATGAAGCCCTAAAGGGATGCTACGGGCACGAACTCGGCAAAACGCTCTCGCGTCCTCTCGGCAAAGGTATCATGGGCGACAGCATCTTCTCGCATATCATATCGGCAACGGCAAGCGCATGTGATGCACGTATGGCAGGAGCCATGATTCCCGTAATGAGCAATTCCGGAAGCGGGAACCAAGGAATTTGCGCCACATTGCCGGTCGTGGTGTTCGCAGAAGAGAACCACAACACGGAGGAGGAGCTTATACGCGCACTCATATTCAGTCATCTCACAGCCATCTACATCAAACAAAGCCTCGGCAAACTGTCTGCACTGTGCGGCTGTGTCGTGGCATCGACAGGCAGCAGCTGCGGCATAACCTATCTTATGGGAGGCACATACGAACAAATTACTGCCGCCGTGAAAAACATGATTGCCAATCTGGCCGGAATGATTTGCGACGGAGCCAAACCGAGCTGCGCGCTCAAACTTGCCAGCGGTGTCTCTACGTGCATATTGTCAGCAATGCTTGCCATGCAGAAGAAGTGTGTTACAAGTGTGGAAGAAATCATCGACAACGACGTGGACAAGAGCATACACAACCTGACAAAAATCGGCAAATATGCCATGACAGAAACAGATCATTGTGTGCTTGAAATCATGACAAACAAAAGCTGACACATATTCCCAACGAAACAAGACAGTCAAAAACAAGAACAACCTATGAGTCATACAACTAACATGAACAATCTGAAACACGAGCTTCTGGATTATTTCTACATTACTATCGGACTATTGTTTTATGCCCTCGGATGGACGGCATTCCTGCTTCCGTATGAAATCGCAGCAGGAGGAGTGACCGGTGTATCCGCCATTGTCTATTACATCACAGGACTGGAAATACAGGTGACATACTTCGGAATAAACGCAGTACTGATAATTATAGCCATTAAGATTTTAGGTCTGAAGTTCTGCTTCAAAACAATCTACGGTGTGACAATGCTCTCGTTTATGCTATGGATTCTACAGATAATATTCCGCGACGGGAACGACAAACTGCCACAGTTTCTTGGCGAAGGACAAGACTTTATGGCATGTGTGCTTGGTGCAGCCTTATGTGGTATCGGATTGGCACAGGCATTCCTTCATCAAGGAAGCACCGGCGGAACAGATATTGTGGCTGCAATTGTCAATAAGTACAAGAATGTATCAATGGGAAGAACGATACTTTACTGCGACATCATCATCATATCTTCTTGCTACTTCATCTTCCATGACTGGAAACGGGTAGTATTCGGATTTGTCACCATGTTTGTACTGTCATTGCTTGTCGATTATGTCATGAACTATGTGCAGCAGTCCGTACAGTTCTTCATCATATCCAAGAAATACGAGCAAATATACAAATCTATAATCAGCGATGTTGATAGAGGAGCGACTCTGATTCCCGGCACAGGATGCTACAGCGGACAACCGGTTCATATCATTATGGTAATAGCCAAAAGGCAACAATCCGTATCAATATTCAGACTGGTACAAAGCATTGACCCTCATGCCTTCATATCGCAGACCAAGGCTGCCGGTGTGTATGGAGAAGGTTTTGACACCATCAAGACATAACAAACAGGTACTAAGTGCAAACTATAAGACCTGTGTTCGTTACACCCTGTAACAGCAGCTCCGGTCTTCCATCTTCCACGGCAGAAACAAGCCTTCTGCCGCACTGCCCAAGCTGATTTCCGCAGAGTATTACTTTTTCATAAAAAGCCGCATACAATTTGCAGGAAAGATTAAAAGGACTATCTTTGCAATACCAAAGAGAGGCAGAGACGGAGAAAAGTCGGCAACGGAGACAACTCGTCGCGGAATCTTTTTATCCGGCTGCCACATAAAACAAACTATAAATTAATCATTAAACTAAAATTATGGCAAACGAAAATCAGTCAAAGCAGCTACAGATAGAACTGAAACCGGAAGTAGCACAGGGAACTTATGCAAATCTTGCAATCATCACTCACTCAAGTTCAGAAGTAATTCTTGACTTCATCGGTATGATGCCGGGAATGCCGAAGGCAGAAGTAAAATCACGTATAGTCATGGCTCCGGAACACGCAAAGCGTCTGCTTTTCGCTCTTCAGGACAATGTACAGAAATACGAGAGCCAGTTCGGTCAGATTCAGTTGCAGCAGCCGCAGCAGCAAGACGGTCCTCGCACAATAGCTCCTTTCAACATCAAGAAGGGTGAAGCTTAATACAAACAAGAGGCTTACGATGGTCATGTACTCTTCCATCTAAACAAAAAGTACAGCAACTATTCGGGACAGAAGACGTCAATCAGGTCTTCTGTCCCGATTTTTTTGTTATAAACCACACAGGAAAGACACAGAAAAGAGTCTTTTCTGAATAAAAAAGAAAGCTCCGGACAAACGAAGACAAAAAGCAGGATATATTTTCATTATACGCGACGTTTGCATTATCTTTGCAGCGCAAACCCATCATTAAGACAGAAAAATGTCATTGATGCAAGAAAAAGGACAGCCACATGATTAAAAAAATAACAATCAAGATAGGAAGCAATGTGCTCACAAGAAAAGACGGCTCGCTTGACGTGACGCGCATGTCTTCGCTTGTTGACCAGATTGCAGAACTAAAGCACAGCGGAATAGAGGTGATACTCGTTTCTTCGGGAGCTGTAGCAAGCGGAAGAAGTGAACTGGGGAAAAGACCGAAAGCGGACACGGAAAAGAAATCCGTTGGAAAACTCGACAGCGTAGGTCAAAGACAGCTCTATTCGGCGGTGGGACAAGCCAAACTCATCAACAGATATTTTGAATTGTTCAGAGACCACGGAATAACCGTCGGACAGGTGCTGACCACCAAAGAAAGCTTGAGTACGCGCCAGCATTATCTGAACCAGCGCAACTGCATCGAAGTGATGCTGCAATGTGACGTGCTCCCTATTGTGAACGAGAATGACACCATTTCTGTCACGGAATTAATGTTCACAGACAACGACGAACTGTCCGGCTTGGTAGCCACCATGACAGACAGCGATGCGTTAATCATCCTGTCGAATATCGATGGAATCTACACAGGTTCACCCTCTGATAGCAGTTCCCGAATTATCCGGAAAGTAGAACAAGGAAAAGATATTTCGAGCTATATCAGGACAGAAAAGTCGGGATTCGGACGCGGCGGTATGCAGACGAAAAGCAAGATTGCACGTAAAGTGGCAGAAGAAGGTATAGCAGTCATCATCGCCAACGGGAAGAAAGACCATATTCTGACCGACCTAATCGCCCAATCAAGGAATGAGCCGGAGAACATCTGCTGCATAGCGGAAGGTGATACACCGTGTACATTCTTTGTGCCTTCCACCTCAGAAATATCCAGCATAAAGAAATGGATTGCCCACAGCGAAGGATTTGCCAAAGGTGCGATACATCTGAACGAAGGTGCATCCGCAATGATGCAAGAAGAAAAAGCCGCCAGCATTCTGCCGGTGGGAGTGACACAAGTGGATGGAGAGTTTGAATATCACGACATCATAAGTATCATCGACAATGCCGGAAACATCATAGGAGTAGGAAGAAGCGACTATTCAAGCGAAGAAGCACGCACGATTGCCGGTCAGCGAAACAAGAAACCCATTGTCCACTACGACTATCTGTACCTTGAATAAAGGTTCTCTCCGAGATATGGACAGACATTAAAACAAGTTCTATACAAAGACTCAAAATACAGCATCGGATGCTTACACAAATATTAGAACAAGTTAAGGCAGCCAGCATCAGGCTTGCAGGCACAGAAACAGAGAAAATCAACTGCATACTCTGCGACATTGCAGATGCAGCCATCGAACACACGGAGTATCTACTGGAAGAGAACAGGAAGGATTTGGACTTGATGGACAAGGACAACCCCATGTACGACCGGCTCAAACTGACTAAAGAACGCATCGAAAGCATCGCTTCCGACACACGCAAAGTCGCATCACTCCCCTCTCCTCTCGGACACGTACAGAAGCACATCATTCTTCCAAACGGACTGGATTTGAAAAGAATCAGTGTTCCTTTCGGAGTCATCGGCATTGTGTATGAAGCACGTCCGAATGTGACATTCGATGTTTTTGCATTGTGTCTGAAAAGCGGCAATGCGTGTATCCTGAAAGGCGGACGCGACGCCGACAATTCCAATCGTGCCATTACAGGAATCATCAAATCCGTACTTAAAAGACACGGGACAGACGAGCACATCATTGAACTTCTTCCTGCCACTCACGAAGCCACGGCGGAGCTGCTACATGCCAACGGGTTCGTTGATTTGGTCATTCCTCGCGGAAGCAAACGACTGATAGATTTTGTGCGTCACGAATCGAGCGTACCGGTAATAGAAACCGGCGCAGGGGTCTGCCACGCTTATTTTGACCGGAACGGAGACGCGGACAAAGGAGCTGCTATCATAAACAACGCAAAAACAAGAAGGGTCAGTGTGTGCAACGCGCTTGACTGTATGCTCATTCATGCCGACCGTTTGAGTGACCTGCCTCATCTGTGCCGCCCTCTCGCAGACAGCCATGTACTGATTTATGCCGACGCTCCCGCACTTGGCAGTCTCAAGACCCACTATCCGGAGCACCTTCTAAGAGAATCAACAGAAGAAAATTACGGCACAGAATTTCAGTCATATACCATGGCTATAAAGACCGTATGCTCAACAGATGAAGCCATAGCCCACATCAGAAAGTTCGGTTCCGGACATAGCGAGTGCATCATTACGGAAGACGATGACACAGCGAACAAGTTTCTGTATCAGGTGGATGCAGCCTGTGTCTATTGTAATGCACCAACCTCATTTACAGATGGTGCACAGTTCGGGCTTGGAGCCGAAATCGGAATATCCACACAGAAGCTTCATGCCCGCGGCCCTATGGCACTTGAAGAAATCACCACGTATAAATGGATGATACGCGGCAACGGACAAACAAGACCCAAATAGGATGTGCCTTGTCTCCAAGACTCTTTCCCGCACATAAGAACCATACAGTTTACAACTAATCCATTGATAAAAGAACTGTATTATAGGAGGTATCGTGATGATGCCTCCATTTTTTTGTTTAAGGTCTCCTGAGCATCCCTCAGACATAATATGAGAGAAGCCGCAATCGCACATCTTTTCGGCGAAAAAAAGCTCCCATAAAAAAATTTTTGACATCGCTTTTTGAAGGGATGTTTCGTTTTGACAAAATGACATGTGTTTAGACTGTTTTAATTTCCTTTTTGCTGATTTTATATGCTTATACTGTCTTTTTGATTTTGTCAAATGTTAAAATCCCAAGCCCTCTGGCACGCGTCAAAATGAAGCGCGCCGAACTTTTATCGGACTTCGGGCATTCTACGCGCGTTTTTTGAGAGCCTCATCAATTGTGAAATAGTGTTTCGATTTTGGACTTCCTGTTCACATTTGTTATACTTTAACAAAGTCTTTCTGAATTTTTACCGCAGTGTTTTTAAATTTTCACCTCGGTGAAAATTTAAAAACACTGCGGTGAAATTTTTTTCACACCGCGGTGAAGTTT
>JAJPZU010000240.1 GCA_021204165.1 Prevotellaceae bacterium | reverse complement strand
AAAACACTGCGGTGAAAATTCAGAAAGACTTCTTCAAAGTATAACAAATGTGAACGCAAGACCGGAAATCGAAACACTATTTCACAATTGGTGAGGGTCTTAGAAAATGCGCGTAGAATCCCCGATTTCCGATAAAAGTTCGATGCGCTTCATTTTGACGCGTGCCAGAGGGCTTAGGATTTTAACATTTGACAAAATCAAAAAGTAAGTATTTCAACACCAAAAGACCAATTTATAATCAAAACACAACGAATATGCTGTCATTTTGTCAAAACGAGGCATACCTCAAAAAAGCGATGTCAAAATTTTTTTATGGGAGCATTTACAGACTATTTTATGAGCGTATTCACAGACACCCATATAATTACAATAAAAAACTGTCCCACATTTCAATAAAAAAAATATTTTTTCGAGCATAAAGTCATAATAAAAGAGTAAATTTGCGCAGTTAACAAAGGAATATAACAACTAATACACTACAACAATGATTATCAAGAAAAAAAAACTTGCTCACAGCATTATTCTTGGATGTCTCGTTCTTACCGGCTACTGCGAAGAGCCTTGTATTGACTCTTGCCGACGGTAGTGAAGTATATTATCTTCTCGGAGGAGAGACAAATCCGATGATGAAGTTTATTGATGGGGCCGTATATGTCAATGCAGACGAGTATTCATTCGGCGGAATAGAGAAATTCAGAATTTCACAGACCGACGACCCTAACGGCATTGAAGCGATTGCATCCGAAAAGGGCGGCATCAGCATCGAGAGGGGAACCATATATATTAAATCTGCTGCCGGCTTAGAGGACATCAGTATGTACGCTGCAAACGGTGCAAAGATAGACGCTCCGATTGAGAAATCGGGAGATATAATCGTGGTCAACACCGTATCTGTTCCGAAAGGAATCTACATTATCAAAGCAGGTAACTCATCCGTAAAATTCATCAAACACTAAGACTACATGAAAAAGACAATTATACTTTCAGCATTAGCCCTGTTATCGGCCTCACAAATGCAGGCACAGGATATATTGTATGGAAAACCAACAGACCGCTTCAAGGAAAATACGGTAATCGACATATCCGGATACGACTCTATCGAGTTCAAGAAAATGCAGATGACAATGTACAAGACCACTGAGTCGGGTACAACCCTGAAAGTTCCAAGGACATACTCTTCTGCTATAGACTACTATACGTTCACTGACCCGGGGCGCATAATCTATCGTCCTAACGAGTTCAAAAGCATGGACTTCACCAAAGAGACAAGCCGCTGGTGCTGGGCACGCAGCCGTGAGTCTGAGCACTTCATCGTGTTCTGGGAACCGGGATTCGGTCTCGACCCTTCTAAAAGCAGCATCAAGCTTGATGTGGATTTGCTATTGCAACGCGCTGAAGTTCTGTTCGACTTCTATGCAAACAAATTGGGTTTCGTCATTCCGGGAAATTCAAGATCGACGGACAAATATAAAGTAGAAATCTTCGTCAACTACAGTACCGACTGGCTCGCCACAGGTTCCGGATATGACGACAAAATCGGTGCGCTATGGTGTACACCTTGGGCACTTGAAGCAAGCGGCGGACATACGGTAGGACATGAGATTGGACACTCGTTCCAGTATCTTGTGTCATGTGACCTCGGAAATAACCACGGATGGAGATACGGATTCGGAGATGGAGCATCAGGCGGATGTGCATGGTGGGAAAGCTGCGCACAGTGGCAGGCTTTCAAGGTCTATCCGGAACAGCAGTTCAACAACGGATACTATTCGGAAGCCATCAACTGTGCATATATGAACTTGCTGCATGAATATTGGAGATATGCCAACTATTTCATACAGGATTACTGGTGTCAGCTTCACGGTCAGAAATTCATCGGAACACTGTGGCGCGAATCGACTCGTCCGGAAGACCCGGTAGAAACTTACAAGAGAATCACAGAAACAAGCCAGTCGGAGTTCAATGACGAGATATTCAACTTTGCCTGCCGCTCCGCTTCATGGGGTATAGATGCCATACGCGAATACGGCAAGAACCATATTGACGCCTACGCTACCAACTTGACACGTACAGACGACGGATGGTGGCAGGTTGACAGTGCGAACTGTCCGCAGAACTATGGATTCAACATCATCCGTGTGAACGGAGCACCGGAAGGAACAGTGGTGAAAGCCAACTTCAAGGGCATTGCCGGAGCAGAGGGCTACCGTGCATACAAGGCGGACAAAGCCGGATGGAGATACGGCTTCTGTGCTTTGAAGAAGGACGGCGAGCGCGTATATGGACAAGCTTACAGCGACAAAGAAGGAACGGCGGAATTTACCGTACCGGAGAACTGCAAGATGCTGTGGTTTGTCGTAAGCGGCGCACCGACAGAACACTGGAGACATCCTTGGGACATGGACGGAGACAATTTGCAGACCGGACTTGACAATGACGAGCAATGGCCATACCAAGTTAAGTTCGAGAATACGGAACGTCTCGGATACTACACATTCGCGGAAGATTATGTGCGAAAGGACACGACTGTGGTTTATGACATTGATTTGACATACGACGGAAGCGGATACGGAGCAACGACTGTCAATCTTGATGTTGACCCTATATGTCAGGCACTGGGTGTGACTACAGATGATATAAAGAAAACGACAAAAGCAACCGGAAACGGCGCCATTAAGTTCTACAGTGTATCGCCGTCGGGAGTTCTCGGTAACACCGATACAGCCAACGGACTCGGACACTGGTTTAACGCAAGCGGAACAGTTGCCAATCATGGCGGAAGTGCATACGTGTACTCGGAATTTGCAGCCAACAGATTGATGTTTGCCGTAGGATAATATCCGGCACGACTCAAAGTCGGAAAAACTTATACGGTGCGTCAGGCATTGCAATACACACATACAGACGGAAAGAAATACACCGCCACCATTGTATTCAACGTCACGGTGGTGAAATAAAAAAGATTCTGACAGATTAAAAGCAGAAATAAATCTCCGGAACATACGTTTCGGAGATTTTTTACGTTATAAGTCTATATAAGACTACAAAAGCTGTATATGTCAACAAGAACCACACATTATATATATAAGAATAAAGAAAGGAGAATAAGATTCTTGACATCCCGGTACAACCATGTAACATCAAAATTGGTTTGTGCGCTCTGCTTATTTTTCATCGCAGCAAGCATGTATGCACAAAGCGTGACCATACGCGGGACTGTCACAGACGACAAGAAATCGCCTGTGGAATTGGCAATGGTACATGTTGAAGGGCAAATGGCGGGAACCACATGCAATCTGAAAGGCAAATATGAACTGACATGCCAATCTTCCGACTCTGTGGTTGTCGTATTCTCCATGATTGGTTATCAGACACGGAAAAGGGTGTTGAAGAATCCGACAGACACTGTCACGCTGAACGTAATGATTCCTTCGCTCGGTGTGGAACTCGGCGAGGTGGAAGTAAGCGACATACGCAGACAGACCGGCAGCATGACAGATGTGAACATAAAAGACATGAAGCACCTTGGCAACGCATCGGGAGGAGGGATTGAAGCCATAATCGCCACACAAGCGGGAGTAAGCACGCACAATGAACTGAGTTCGCAATACAATGTCCGCGGAGGTTCTTTCGATGAGAACAGTGTCTATATCAACGGCACGGAGGTGTATCGTCCGCTGCTCATACGTTCCGGGCAACAGGAAGGACTGAGTATCATCAATCCGGACATGGTGGAGAAAGTTGGATTCTCCGCCGGAGGATTTGAAGCCAAATACGGAGACAAGATGTCTTCGGTGCTCGACATAGAATACAAAAAGGTAAAGGGATTTGAGGGTTCTGTATCAGCCAGCATGTTAGGTACAAACCTATATGCAGGCTACGGAACGGACAAATTCAGCATGACTCACGGACTTCGGTACAAGACCACAAGCTATCTGCTTGGAACACTGGACACAAAAGGTGAATACGAACCGAAAGATTTTGACTACCAGACCTACATAAGCTGGATGCCGACACGGAAATGGACATTCGACTTCATTGGCAACATTTCAAGAAACGACTATAATTTTGAACCGTCAGACCGAACAACCAAATTCGGAACCGCAGAGGACGTAAAAGAGTTCAAAGTGTATTTTGACGGCAAGGAGCAAGATAAATTCCACACTTATTTCGGAAGTTTGTCAGCCACGCATCATTTCAACCCCACAAACGAAATATCACTGAACATGTCTGCCTTCAAGACAAACGAAAGGGAGACATTTGACATAAGCGGGGAATATTGGCTGAAAAATGATGGGGAGGACGAAAGTCTCGGCATAGGAACATACATGGAACATGCGCGCAACCGGCTTACCGCCGATGTGAAAAGCATCGGACTGAGCGGCAGAAGCAGAATCACGGCACACGACATAAGGTACGTCATATTGTATATGTCGGCCCATGTGGAAGCGACTCTACGCGAATGGTAAATGCGGGATTCCGCCGGATATTCCCTGCCCCACTCCGACAGCCGCTTGGACTTGATATATAATCTGGCCTCAAAGAACGAAGTCAACAGCAACCGTTTCGAGTTGTATGCACAGGATACATACCGCCGCACCTTCGATGAGGGCGAAATGATACTGAACTACGGTGTGCGGCTTTCTCACTGGAGCTGGAACAAAGAATGGCTTTTCAGTCCGAGAGCTACAATGGCATTCGTGCCGGCATCTAACGACAATCTTACATTCAGGTTCTCCACCGGACTCTATTATCAGGCTCCGTTCTATAAAGAGATAAAGGACACGGTGACTGTCAACGGCAATACGTCTGTCATTCTTAATGAGAATATCAAGTCGCAGCGTTCCATACATTTTGTCCTTGGAGGAGAATACAGATTCAAAGTGAACAACCGTCCTTTCAAGGCTACCGCCGAGATGTATTATAAAGCCCTCAGCAACCTTATTCCTTATAATGTGGACAATGTGAGGGTCAGCTATTATGGAGAAAACATGGCAACAGGCTATGCCATGGGACTCGACATGAAGATATACGGTGAGTTCGTGCCGGGAACGGATTCTTGGATTAGTGCCGGAATCATGAAGACGCAGGAAAAAATCAACGGCAAGTCTGTTCCACGACCTACTGACCAGAGACTGAATCTGTCCGTATTCTTCAGCGATTATTTTCCGAACACCGACAAATGGAAGGTTACTCTGAAAGGTCATTATGCCGGCGGACTCCCCTTCGGACCTCCTCACACAGGTAGAGACAAGCAGGTGTTCCGCATGTCCTCCTACCGCCGCGTTGACCTCGGAATGTCCTATCGCTTGCTGAACAACGAGGATAGACATGCCACAAACGGTATCAGCAGACATCTGCGCAATGTATGGCTCGGAATCGATGCCTTCAATATTTTAGGAATCAGCAACGTCAATTCATACTATTGGGTAACAGATATAACAAACAATCAATATGCTGTGCCTAATTATCTTACAGGAAGACAAATCAATGCAAGAGTTCTCATAGAATTTTAAAGACAGGAAGTGCCCCAATTGAAGATGGGGAAGTTCTCGAATAAGAAGCATGAAGATGCTCGGATTAGACATAAAGAATCTTCTTGAACTACTCATTCGGAGAAATTTCATAAGCCGCAAGACAGAAAAAAGCAGACCCGGAAGCCATCCGAGTCTGCTTTTTTCTGTGGACCTGGGGAGAATCGAACTCCCGTCCAAACGAGGAAACCATACGCTTTCTACATGCTTATCTTTGACTGACGTTTTCGAGTGCAAGCAAGACCAAAGCCACCAACTCACACCTTATCCTCTAAAATTTCACAAGAACTGCGAGGCGAAGTCCAAGCTATTCCCGATTTTGCTGTGCCGCTTTGTCAAACGCTTCGGAACAAGAGCTTTTGAGCGACATCTCGTTTCCACCACTATGGCAGAAATAAAGCTAATCTACTATACTTCGATTAAGCAGCGAGAGCATAAGAATCGTTGCCAGATAATTCTTTGATAACTGAGATTTAAGTGGAAATTACCGACCCACTGCATGCTTACATACCATTCCGACTCGCTGTCAAATCCAGTCAAGCCCATTGATTTATGGTGCAAAAGTAAGGATTCTTGTACAGAGAAACAAATTTTCAAAAAAAAGTTCTGAAAAAGTATAGGGAATCCGACGGAGAATGTGTATTATAATATTAATTAAAAGTACATTTATTAAGAACTATTTGATAATTTTCCATACCTTTACAGCGGATGGAAACCTTCTCGGAACGAAACATCTCAGAAAGGAATGAAGCGTTATGTTCTTCTTGTATTTGGAGACGAAGGAAACTAACAGTGTGCAAAGACCGCATCACGAATCTAATGCCACGGCACAGTTGCCTACACTCTCTATTTGTGTACTGATTGCACCCCTACCTCCAAATTCAGACAAGACATTGCAGTTCCACGCTTCCAGTGCTCACTTAAAAGATCTTTGGAACTGGAGACCTCTATAATATTATGAGAAAGATCAAGCTTTTCGGATTGTTCTGTATGGCAATGGCTCTGCTCAGCAGCTGCCAAATCTACAGTGTGATAAAAGATGCTACCGACCACGAAGAAGGACGCGTCATAATGAAAGACGGGACCGAATATGCGGGACGTGTGAAAATGCCCAAATGCAATACCAAAACCATTCGCATGAAAACTGAGGATAGCAAGAAAATAAAATTAAAGAACACCGATATTGCTGTGCTCGGGGTATGGAAAAAGACACACACCGACAAATGCCATTATCTCGTTTGCTATCCGTACATTACAAACAAAATGTTTTCGACTAAAAAAGAGAAGAAAGTGACCCCGCAATGGATGGCCGTGGAAGCACAAGGCGACCATGTGGAATTTTACTGTTGCAGCTACAAATACAGCATTCCCAAAGACGGAACACTCACAATCACCAGTGTACAAAACGGAAGCATTGTCTTCATCGCCCGCAAAAAGGGAGAGGACACCGGATATGTCATCGGCTACCAAGGTAGCGGAAGCAAACATTGGCGCAGCCAACTGATTAAATACCTTGAAGACGACCCCGCTCTGTGCACAAAACTTGAAAACAAAGAAATAGAGCCTGACAATCTGCAAAAGATTGCCGACCTGTATAATCCCGTCTCCAAATGAAACTAAAGCCACTCCTTATTCTGCTGTCATTTCTAATCGGAATGAACAGTTTTGCTCAAACAGGCTATACCCACATCGAGCTGCAAGGAGGGTATGAGCTGTTCCCGGACATGAGCAACAAGTCGGGAATCGGATTTAACGTGGGTGCCCGATATGCCTTCACCGAAAAATATTTTGTCGCCACCCTGTTGCACTGCGGCATCAACAACGGCAGTTATGAAGGCATGTATGCCGGAGAAACGACGAAACTCGACCATACATTACGTGAATACATGATAGGTGCAGGTCCGGGAATATACCTCTACAATGGAGGAAACAAATGGATTTATACCGATATTCTTGTCGGTTATGGTTTCGGGGAGGAACTGAAAAGTTCCGAAAACAGTTCATCGAAATCACTGAACAGCCTTGCAGTAACAGTTCAGACAGGGGCAGAATACCAGCTGAACAACGGATGGATAATCGGTGCCAACATCGGAGGTTATCTTGTTGGAGGAAAAATCAGACCTGCAATCTGCCTGAAATGGGGAGTATTAATCACCCTTTGAACTGTCATCAAAGACTAAGCGGCACAACCGTGTGTACACCACATTGACTATAATAAAAAGGCGAAAGGAAATCATACTTTCGCCTTTTTATTATATCATGCCCTCTGTTCACTTTTTTCGAGTTTCAACCAAAACTCATGAATCCCCGATTATAAACAGAACCAAACTGTACGCGAGTTCGGGACAAGCCGCCTTCAAAATAGTTCAGGCAATCCTAATTTTTTTCTTCCTCACTTGCAACGCTTCGTGCTTATTGTCAAAGAAGCAAAATGCCGCTTATCCGAAACTCACACAAAGCTCCATAAAAAAATTTTTGACATCGCTTTTTTGAGGGGTGTTCGATTTTGACAAAATGACAGCATATTCGTTGCGTATTGATTACAAAATGGGTATTTTGAATTAAAATGCTTA
>JAJPZU010000220.1 GCA_021204165.1 Prevotellaceae bacterium | reverse complement strand
GCTACGATATAAACACATTTACTTTATTGTATTCATCTTTCTGACCATTGTCGTTTAGGCATACGGCAATGCCGCTGACAGACGGCATGGAGGAAATCCGGTTTCGTTTCCTCCCAACCGCTATATTTTTGGCATTAAGGAACTTCCTAATCAGGGACAACTTCCTGTGGCCAATGTACACCGTATTTTGCAAGATTCGGAAGGTTACATGTGGTATGCCACGGAAGGAGGCGGACTGTGCCGTGACGATGGCTACAGAGTGGAGGTGTTTCGTTCCGACCGCAACACTCCTTCGCTGCTGGCAAGCAACGACATCACCTGCATGACGGAAGACGGACGCGGGCGCATCTGGTTCGGCACAAAAGCCGGGACGTACATCCTCGACAAAAAAGACTACACGATATGCAGAATTGAGGATAACGGACTGCGCGACGCATGGACCGGATGTATGTTCACCGCCTCCGACAGTGCTGTGTGGATTGGAGCCGGGGCGGACATCTACCGCTACGACCCCGACGGAAAGACATTCTGTGTGTTCAAATCGGAGTGGGAGGGCAAGGCTGTCAACGTGACGAACTTTGCCGAAACAGCCTCGACAGGAGTGATTGCCGTACAGAGCACCGGAGGACTCGTGCGCTTCGATGCCGCAAGCCGGAGATTCAAGCCCATGAAATGGGACCGGACATTGCGCCCCAACTTCATTGTCCCGGACCCGCGGCACGGTGGTCTGTGGGTGGCTACATGGGGACAGGGCATTGTGAAATATAATTTCGGCAAGCGGAGTGGAGACGTCGCCATTCTGCGCCAAGCCGGTACTGTCGGTAGTGACGGAGAAGGCAGTTTCCGCAGTCAGGTGTTCAACATGGTGTATGACAAGCCGAGGAACATACTGTGGGCTGCCGCCATGGACAATCTTTACGCATACGAAGTGAGAGGGGACAGTCTTGTCGCCATGGACACGAGGACATTCCTTCCCGAAGGGAAAAAGATTCTCGACAATATCATTGCGGACAATGCCGGCAACATCTGGGTGCCGGGATACTCGCCGCACACGTTCATAGTGTATCAGAAAGATAACCGTATGCGCCGCGATGAGGTGAAAGCCATGTCCGACTCTGTGGGCTATAGGGTCATGGTGGATATAATTGCACGCGAAGACTCTCGCTTCTTCTGGATATGGCAGGGACGCACACAGCTCTCCCTGTATGACTCATACACGGGGAGAATGATTTTTGCCAACCGCAATGCCTCACCCTCTCCGTTGTCCATTGGCAAGTGCATCGCGAAAAGAAATGCAGGCGAAGGCATCTGGGCGTGCAACGGCAGACAGATGTTTCGCGTATGGAACGAAGGAGGGCGCATTGTGTGGAAAGAAGAAAAACGGGCAGGCACCGCACACCGGATAAACACACTGTGCGACAGGGACGGACAGCTGTTGTATATCGGGACGGACAACTCCCTGTGCTGTTATAATGAGGCTGACGGAAGGCTGACCACGATGGCGGACAATACGGGATGTGTCAAAGAGATTGTCTGCGACAAAGAAGGAACGGTCTATTTCATTGCAGACAACATGGGGCTGTGCCGGATGGAGCGAAGCCGGAATGTCGTCCAAAGAATCAACACCGGGAAACCCGGCAATGATGCGGCATTCACCTCGCTCACCATCACACCCGACGGATGTGTATGGGCTGCCACGTCTGAAGGAAATGTGTTCTGTCTGCCGAAAGGAGAGAAACATACTGTTGACGATGAAAAAGCCGGCAACAGCAATGGCGACGGAATAAAGAAAATCGTGGCGGACAAGCATGGCAATCTGTGGATTCTGTCGGACAAATATCTGCGCGAATATTCTCCGGAGACCGGAACTGTACATGTTTTGTATAGTTCGGATGCTGATATTAATATGGACTATTTCCACACCATTTGTCTTGAAGGGGACAGTGTCTGTCTTGGTGGACTTGGAGCTTTCTGCATGATAGCTTCTGTGGAACAGACGGAAAGCCTGTCTCGTTCTCCCCGAATCGCTGTGACCGGAATGAAAGTGGATGGAAAAGTGCAGCTGGCAAGCAGCGGAAAGGTACGAATAGAGTTCTCCGCCGACGATGATGACGCAGAGCTGTTTGTCTCGGCTTTTGAATACCTTCATGCCGACAGTCTCCGGTTTGCCTACCGGATGGAGACGGACGAGGAATGGACTGTGCTGCCGGAAGGTGTCAACAGCATTGTGCTGCACAATCTGCCCTACGGAGAAAGCTGGATGGAAGTGAGTGTGGTCGGCGGAAACAAGTATAGAACCACTACAACGGAGTGGCTCACCATTTACCGAAAGTCGCCGTGGTATGCCACATGGCAGGCATACGTTGTGTATGCAGCGGCTCTCATCCTTATTGCAGCCGTACTTTGTCTGTACAGACGGAAGAAAGAAGGGACGGAAATGCAGGAGAGTACGCTTCTCGCCACAAAACCGGAAGAAGAAAACGAGGAGCATCACAGGGCAAAGAATAACAACGAGGAGAAGGATATTCCGCATACCTCCCGGCAGGACGAGGAGTTTATTCGGCGCGCCACGGCGGTTGTGGAACAGAATCTCGACAATGCGGAATACAGCGTGGAGCAGTTCAGCAGCGACCTTTGCATGAGCCGCATGAATCTCTACCGGAAGCTCCAGAATCTTACGGGGCAGAAGCCGTCTGAATTTATACGCGGCATACGTCTGAAGAAGGCGGCAGACATCTTGCTGTCGGACGATTGTTCGGTGGCGGAACTGGTGGATCGCATCGGCTTCGGCACTCCGCGCTATTTCAGCAAGTGCTTCAAGGAAACGTATGGTGTCTCCCCTTCACAGTACAGACAGGAGAACGAGCGCAACCCGAAAGCGTCTGACGACACATCGAACAGCCCTCATACAAACTAATTCGTGCATGAAGATTTACAAGACATTAAAAGGAAAGTTTATAGAATTGTACGGCGAGCATGAATCCTCAGCAATAAGTTTCTTGCTGCTGGAGAAACACTGCGGACTCGGAATGACGGATGTCGTCATGGGCAAAGACGAAAGTCTGGACGAGGACGCTGTGGCGGAATTATGTGGAATGGCGGAACGCATTGCTCGCGGAGAGCCTGTCCAGTACGTTCTCGGTAAAGCGGATTTCTGCGGACATACGTTCAGTGTGGCTCCGGGTGTGCTTATCCCGCGTCCCGAGACTGAAGAACTTGTGGAGTGGATGTGTCAAGACCTTGCGGACACGGCGGACAAGCAGTCTCTCCGCTTACTTGACATAGGTACCGGAAGTGGTTGCATTGCCGTTTCTCTTGCCCACAGGCTCCGCGGAGCCAAGGTGGAGGCATGGGACATATCGGGAACTGCTCTCCGGATTGCGGAAAAGAATGCGGAAGCTATCGGGGCGGATGTCGTGTTCAGACAAAGGGATGTGCTTGCTCCGCTTTCCGAAACGGATATGACGTGCAGGTACTCTGCCATTGTGAGCAACCCTCCGTACATCTGCGAGGAAGAACGTGCGGACATGGAAAGGAACGTGTTGGAACATGAGCCGAGTACGGCATTGTTTGTTCCGGACAACAATCCGCTGTTGTTCTATAGAGCCATAACTGAAAAAGCGGCAAGGATATTATGCCCCGGCGGTGCTCTGTATTTTGAAATCAACAGCAGATTCAGCCTCGAAACAGCAGGGCTTATGCGCACATTCGGCTTTACGCAGATTGAAACAAAGCGCGATTTCATGAACAAGGAGCGCATGATAAAAGGAATCTTCAAGGGAGAGATACAGGCTCTGAAAGGAAGATGAAAACAGGTTCTGAAAGGGAGAAAAAACAGAACGAGAAGAGGAAACCGGGAAGAAAAGAAGAAAGAAATCACAGAAATGGAAAGAAGGAAAAAAGTGCTGTCGGAACAGGAGGCCTACATCCGGCTGTCCGCTCTTTGCGCCACGGCGGAGTACTGTCGTGCCGACATGAGGAAGAAAATGGACAATTGGGAGCTTCCCGAAAATGCGGAAGAACGTATATTGGTGCGTCTCATGCAAGAAAAATATATAGACGAAGCCCGATATGCGCAGGCTTTCGTCCGCGACAAATTCCGGTACAATCATTGGGGGATGGCACGGATAGAGCGTGAGCTTCGCATGAAAGGCATAGATTCATGTCTGATAGAAGATGCCAAAACGGAAATAGAAGACGCTGAATACACGGCTGCTCTGCGCAAGATTATCGACACAAAGAGAAAAACCACCAAGGGAAAGTCGGAATATGAAATAAAAACCAAGCTCATGAGGTTCGCTCTGTCAAGAGGTTTCGACATGGGAAGCATAATGAAAGTCATAGACTGCGACTGCGAAACTACGGATTTTGATTCCGGAGAAGAAATGGACACATGAAGATTTTCCGCGACATAGCCGATTTTGTTTTCCCGCGTCAGTGCCTCATGTGCGGATGCAGGCTCTCAACGACAGAGAAACACCTTTGTGTTTCCTGTCTGCGGATGCTTCCGCGCACCAATTATCACCTGTGCAAGCACAGTCCAATAGAAATGTCTTTTTGGGGAAAACTGCCCATTGAACGCGCCACTTCCTTCTTATACTATGACGGAATACGCACCAGAGACATCATATACAGCATGAAATACCGCCATGAGCCGGAGAAGGGACGCTATGTCTCTGAGATTTTTGCAGCTGAAATAAAGGGCTGCGGCTTTTTCAACGGCATTGACTGCATTATTCCGGTGCCGCTCTCCCGGCAAAGACGATGGAAACGCGGATACAATCAGAGCGAATGGATTGCACGAGGCATCAGCCGCCAGACCGGTATCCCTGTGTGGACGAATGTCGTAAAAAGAATTGTAGATAATCAGACTCAGACTGCTCTCATGCACTATGAGCGTTGGGACAATGTGGAAGATATATTCCGACTGGTTCGTCCGGAACGGATTCACGGCAAACACGTTTTGCTCGTTGACGATGTGATGACCACCGGTGCCACGATAAGCTCTTGCGCCAAGGAACTGGCCAAGGCGAAAGATGTAAAGATTTCCGTCGCTACACTTTGTGTCGCCGGACACAGCAATATTTCCTCCGCATACGAAGACGAAGAGGCTTCCGTTTATATAATGACAGAGAAGCCGGTGTGAGAGAATCCATTCACCACTGCCGTCATCTTACAATCAGAATCTTGCTTGCCACCCCGTCATTCCCTTCTTCGTCTGTGGCAAGCACATAATAAACTCCGGAGCCGACCCGTTTTCCTGCCGAAGTGGTACAGTTCCACGTATAGGCACCTCCCACCGATGTCCCTTCATGGACAAGACGTCCTGCCGCATTCACAATCTTCACGTTGCTGTTATACATCAGTCCCGTAATCGTGACACTGCCCTGATATTCCGGACGCACCGGGTTAGGGAACACTTTCACGACATCCTCATTGAACGATTCTTCCGGGTCTGTGGCATTTCCCATATACGACACAAGCCCATCGCTGGTGGCAATAAACACTTCTCCCGTAGAACCGTTTATTGCAATGGAATAAATATCATCTGAGATTAGAGGACTGTTCTCCGTGGTGAAATGCTCCAATGTCTCCAGACCGTCAGCACTGACGAGATAGACTCCGTTTCCTGATGTGCCTATCCACTTGCGGTTTCCGCCATCCACCGTGATGCACTTCACCGGCACTTCGCTCAAAAGATAGTCGGCGAGGTTGGTCCCGTCGTTGCGCGGAACTTTCACCTGAGTGAAATAAAAACTCGAAGAGAACGCGTCGCCCGGATTATAACTCACAAACAGTCCGGCACTGGTGCCGAACCATATCGCGCCATTAAGGTCTTCCGTCATACAGTTGAACTCGGAAGGCTGATAGCTTTTGCCGTCCTGATTGTTAAAGCTGTAGATGAAACGATGGGTGTCATCCTTCACGTCGTCGATTGTCCCGTGGGTGTCGAGCACGAATATTCCCGCACGGCTTCCCTGACTTGTCGAGCGGCGACTGTTGAACCAGATAAGTCCTCTGCGGTCAAAGAGATAGTGGTCGAAAGTAGGGTAGCCGGCAATCTCGTCATAGTAGTATGCTTTCCAACTGCCGTCACTCTTCAATATCCGGACGATGGTGTCGCACTCATTGTTGAACATCCACAGATTCCTGTCCTTGTCATATTCAAGTCCGGTGGTACGCACGAACAAACCGGCATTCACATTGTCGGGAAGAATGGACGTAAGAGGAGAATTGGTGTAAGTATAGTTCTTTACAAACTCCCCGTTTCTGAACTCATAGATTCCGGAAGAGGCTGTGCCGACAAAATGATGGTCTGCATCAGCCGGGTCTTGAACCACATCGGTCACCTTCACATAGGCTTCTTCCCCCACGGCAGCAATGACTTTTTCTTCGTCGAAGGCAGACCATTCCCTGTCCTCGTATCTCATCACCGTACCGACTCTTCTCAACTCCGGATAATTGAATGCGCCTCCGGCAATGAGCAGACGCTCGCCCGGCATCATGCGCAACTGGTAGCTGTAGTTGCGGAGAGGACTGTTTGGTATGATGGAAGAGACGGTCTCCTCAAATCCGGTGCCGTCGAACTTGAAACACTTCAAGCCGCCGGTGCCACAAGCCGCCCAATAGCCTCCGCTGTGATAAGTGGCAGAGACGATGCCGGTATTACCGTATGACGTCAACTTGCCGTTTGTGTCGATTGACGCAAACGAAGAAGCATTTGACAACAGCAGCATGTCATTGGCAATGCTCCACTTGGTGAAATACTCTTTGGTTATAATGTTTATCCGGAATGTCGATTTGTCCGGAATCACATAAATGCCGGAATTTGTGACGGCATAGAATGTATCATTAAAGTTGATGAGATTTCTGAGTGAGTAGCTCTGAAGTTTTGTCCAGTTGGAGCGGTCCAGCAGGTTCTGCCTTGTGTCTCCCTTATATACACCGTCACGCGTGGCGGCATAAGCCACTCCGTTGCTGAGAACTGTGCTGAAGACATTGCTGTCGAAGGCGTAAAAATTTCCGAACACTTTGTTCTGTGCATCCACAAGCACAATTCCGCTGTTCGTGGAAATATAGATTGTTCCGTTGTCTATAAGGACATCGTTGATGGTCTTGTCGCTCAAAGAAGCTGTTTTCAGGTCAGACATATTAAACACACTGCCGTCCGGAGACATGAAATCAATGTTTCCATTCACATACAAAATCACCAGTTCATTGGTCTTTTCACACAAAGCAATGTCATAGATATTGTTGTCGCTGAGCACCGTTGCCTTGTCAAATGTCTCTACACCGGTGTCTTCCGGGTCGTAGCAATAGAGTCCTCCGTCGCTAAGAACAAAGATGCGTCCTCCCGCCTCCACGGTGCGCTGTGCGTTATGGTAGGCTGCATACACTGTCCAATCGCCATATCCGGCAAAGGTGTTCAAGCTCACAAACAGGAATAGTGTCAGAAAAAAGTATTTCATCATTTTGTTGTCATGTTATATGTATATGCCACAAAGTTACTATTATTATCCAATAGCAAAAACGATTTCTGAAACAGTTTAAGTTTCATTTGAAATATTTATCAAACGCTTCTTATGATGCAGGTGCAATTCTTGGCTTATGTATGGGCGGCTTGCAGCAGAGGTGTCTGTTGGGAACATCTGCATAAATGCTCCAAAATCACACTAAAATGCCACTTTTTTAAATGACAAAATGATATTTTCGCCCAAAATGAAAATTTAACATTTGGAGCCGTTTTTTTTGCCGGCGGAGAAGATACTGATTTTTTAGAGTGGAGATAACTAATTGATAATCAGTAATTTGCAATTTTGTGAAAATCGCTCAAAAAAACGCGCCGGACGCAATTTTTTGAAAGTTTTGAACGTTTTAGCAATGCGCTGACTACCAATAAGTTATAGCTAAATTTGCCGTTTTCGTGCCCAAACACCACCCTAAAACCACTTGCTTTTAAGTTTTTGTTCAGACGCACTTCTGAAACAGCCAATTATACACTTCTTAACGTTTCATCCGGACAATGCCGTTTTTTTACCCGAAATTCGGTGTTTTTTTATTTCACCGCGGTGATTTTAAAACTTCACCGCGGTGTGAAAAAAAATTACACCGC
>JAJPZU010000215.1 GCA_021204165.1 Prevotellaceae bacterium | reverse complement strand
ATTTTGACGCGTGCCAGAGGGCTTGGAATTTTAACATTTGACAAAATCAAAAAGAAAGCATTTTGGTGCAAAACAAATAGAAACGAGGTTGAAATACTGAAAATACCTATCATTTTGTCAAATTTGAACATGCCTCAAAAAAACGATGTCAAAAATTTTTTTATGGGGCTTCAATTTTATAGCGAGCAAGACTCTCTGCAACCTGTGCTTATTCTGAAATCATTCCGACAGAAACAAGTCAAAAATATGGGCAAGCACCATATAACAAAACAATGCTGTGTGTATGTTTATTTAAAAAGATTAATGGCACCAACACTATACCATGTTGATGCCATTTTTTCTATTTTGGAAAAATAAGTTCCGTTTTTGATGAGAAGATTTATTTCTTCTTCATTGCAGCATAACGGTTCATGAACTTATCTACACGACCTGCTGTATCTACCAACTTAGCCTTTCCTGTGTAGAATGGGTGAGAAGTGCTTGAAATTTCAATCTTTACAACCGGATACTCCTGACCCTCGAAAATTTCAGTTTCTGTTGCCTTGCAACAAGAACGAGAAAGAAACATATCGCCGTTTGACATATCTTTGAAGATTACCGGACGATAGTTCTCTGGATGAATACCTTTTTTCATTTTACTATTATTGCTTTTTTATATTTCTTTTTTGTGCAATGGTTTTTTGTTTACGGCACGCTATTTCGCTGCAAAATTACGACTTTTATTGTTGATTGCCAAAGAAAAGTCTATACTTTTTACTCTATGAACTTATATTCGCGTGTATTTTTTATTCCTGCACGCCCCATATACTTCTCTGCAATTCCTGCCAGTTTGACTTTTTTCCCGATATTTTCCGGATGTTTTTTGAGGTTCAGGGCATTTCTTGCCGCCATATAGGATGTGTTGGAAGATAGTTGTACGGGGACACAATTGGTGTGGTCTGTTTCCAATGGTGTGTCCGCTATAAGTATGTTTGTCTCTTTGTCTCCGGCTGCGAATGCCGCACTTTTCTCTGTAAGCTTTGTGCCGTTCACGTAGCCGACGATATAGCCCACGACCCAGCTGTTGGTGATGGCTGCACCTTTTTCTATTATATATTTGCCGACATACCCCGTTGCCAAGTCTGATGCCAGATATGGGGAATTTTCATTGCCATTGTGTATAATGTCCTCCTCCTTTCCGTTGTCGCCTTTGTTCGGATTGTCTTCCGGATTGTTGTCTTCCGTTCCGGGATTGTCGTCTTCTTTGTCATTGTCATCCGGTGTGGTGGAAGAACCGTTATTGCCTTTTTCGTCTTCAGTTCCGGAGTCATTGTCTTTGTCTGAATCCGTCTTTTCCGTATCGTTACCCCCATATTCAGGTACCACCAGCTTTTCACATCCGCTTAATATTACTGATATGAATAACATGATGGTGAAAATAGAATGTCCCCTTTTCATATTTATAAAGTTTTGTTGCAAATAAACGAAAAAAATAGGATTTTATACTATAAAATGTAATTTTGTTTTGGGGAGAAGGAATTTTAAGAAAAAATGATTTAACTTTGTGGGTGTTAAAGTAGAAACGACAATAATATTTGTTTTTTTAATTAATTAAACGATTATGGTAAATTACAAAGAACTGGGTCTTGTGAACACAAGAGATATGTTTGCAAGAGCTATCAAGGGAGGTTATGCTATACCTGCATTCAACTTCAACACAATGGAGCAGATGCAGGCAATTGTGATGGCTGCTGTAGAGACTAAGTCTCCTGTCATCATGCAGGTGTCAAAGGGAGCAAGAAACTACGCTAACGCTACCATCCTTCGCTTCATGGCAGAAGGTGCTGTGGCTTATGCTAAGGAACTCGGCTGCGAGCATCCTGAAATCGTTCTTCACCTTGACCACGGAGACAGCTTCGAACTCTGCAAGAACTGTATCGACATGGGCTTCTCTTCTGTTATGATTGATGGTTCTTCAAAGCCATACGAGGAGAATATCGCTCTCACAAAGCAGGTTGTAGAATATGCTCACAAGTATGACGTGACTGTTGAGGCTGAACTTGGTGTGCTTGCTGGTGTAGAAGACGAAGTAGTTGCTGCTGAGTCTCACTATACAAAGCCTGAAGAGGTTATCGACTTCACAACAAAGACTGGTTGCGACTCTTTGGCTATCTCTATAGGTACTTCTCACGGTGCTCACAAGTTCACTCCTGCTCAGTGTACACTTGTAAATGGTGTGCTTGTTCCGCCACCATTGGCATTCGACGTTCTTGCTGAAATCGAGAAGAAGCTTCCTGGCTTCCCAATCGTTCTTCACGGTTCTTCTTCAGTGCCTATGGAAGAGGTTGAGACTATCAACAAGTTCGGTGGCAAGCTTGAGGCTGCAATCGGTATTCCGGAGGAGCAGCTTCGTCAGGCTTCTAAGTCTGCCGTATGCAAGATTAACATCGACTCTGACTCACGTCTTGCAATGACTGCTGCTATCCGCCAGACTCTTGCTGAGAATCCAAGCTACTTCGATCCGCGCCAGTATCTCAAGCCGGCTCGTGACAACATGAAGAAGATGTACATCCACAAGATTGTGAACGTACTTGGTTCTGACGGCAAGCTTGCTCAGTGCTAAAACATAAAAATCGCTCGTGGGTGAGCGGTTGAAAAAATATCCCGGATGTTTGTGGTTGACACAGCATCCGGGATTTTTTTGTTCGCCCGGCACGAACATTCTAACTGGTGGAAAACGCGCGTTCCGGTGCGGACATGTCGGGCGGGTGTGCCGTTCCGGCAAGAATGGTGCGCTTATTTGTTTTCTGCTCCGCAGTACGGGCATGTGCCTTTCTTGTGCAGAGTGTGCTCACAGTTGCCGCAGATATAAGGCTGCCGAATAAATCTGAAATAGATAAGCAGAGTGAAAAATAAGAATATAGGCAGAAAGAGGTAGCCGATGAGGTACAGGGTTGTCCAGCTTATGAAAAGATATACAATCATGGCTACTCCGATAATTTCGAGCAGGTAAGTTATGCCGGAAAGGGGGCGGAAGTTGCGATATACCTCCTCAATTACAGCAATGAGGGTGATGGTGGTCAGCCACACGCTGATGACAAGAGCCGACATGATTGCCGGCAATTCAAAAGGATTGAGAGTGGGATGGAAATAATATTCTTGCCAAAACTCCGGTAGGAAATTCTGTACTGTGGCATATAATGAGGCGGTTGTCGCCACAAGCATAAGAAATAACGGCGGATAGAAACTGTCCATGTCTCCGAACCGGATAATCTGTAGTTTCTTGTGGCTTGCGCGCCTGAGAAGAAAACATACGATGCCGATGCCCACGATTGCGGACATCCAAATGCTGCGGCTTCCGGTCATGGAGTCGAGAAGCAAGGAGATAGGGTCGTCCGGAACTGTGCCTTTCAGCAGGTCGCTTTCCACAATCCATCCCATTGTCATCTGGTCGTGAGCCACTTTCACCCATATCGTGTCGGTGCTGTCGCTTGAAATAGGTTTTATGTCCGCCACTACGAGCAAGTCTCCGCGATATACCGTGCAGGTGTCCGTAATCATATCTCCTTCTTTGGGAATAAGAATAAGGGAGTCTGCCTTTACGCAAAAGTTAAAGTTCTCATCATAATGGTGGATTAGTCTGAAGCGCAACGAGTCGATTTGTTGACGGGTCAGTTCTGTGACAGTGGTATCGGCGGCAGAAACAGACAGGCTGTCTGCCGCTTCGGGCATACGCTTGTCCTCATTGGAATGGTCTGAGGTACACGCGACAAATATCAGTGTGAGCAGCAGAATAATGAGATTGGCGGATTTCATATCTTGTTCGGGTGTGAAATAAGAGTTCGTTTCTTTACCGTTCCGGTATCAGCTTCATGATACATTTCTTGCAGTCGAAGTCAAGTCTGAAACGCTTTCCGTTGGCAAGACTTAGGTAGAGCGGTTCCGGATATGGGGCGGAGCGGTGCTGACGTGAAGGACACCAGCCCATGCTGTAGCGCAGACAGTGGCGACAAAACATGACCGGCACATCGGAACGATGCTCAAGTTCAAAAGCCGGGTCTATAGTCTCCATTCCATGTTCGACATAGAACGCTTTTGCAAGATTGTTCATGACGTTGCCGAGGTAGGTGATGTGAGACTTTTCAGCCGGGAATTTGTGTCGTGTCTGTGCTTGTGGTCTGTGGCAGAGAGGATGAAAGCGCATACGTTCTTCTGTCATGCGTTGCACAAGCTGTCTCCTCCATTCACCGAGAAGTGATGAAGGCAGGAACCAATTCTTCGAATGTTGTATGTTTAAAGAACGCAGTTTGAAGGGAGTGCCTCCGAGTTTGGAGAACTGACGCTCTATATTCTCTTTTTGGTGAGTGCGCGCCAATTCCTTCGTTACTCCTTCCGGTTCAAGCGCGGCTGTGCATCCGTCGTCGTCAGACATGGAGATATGAAACCCTGTTTCTGTTTCGCTGATAGTGATGTCCACAGGAATGAACCTTTCGGCACTGTTCTGGGACAGCATCTTGTCGAAACGCTGGTCGAAATTGCGATATAGTTTTGTTCCGGATTTAAGCATTCGCGGCATTTCGAGAGGATAGAGCCTGCCGTTTTCTGTTCTGTTCACACGGAAACCGTACAGCTTGTGTCCGTTCTCGTCGATGAAACACAGTCCGTCTCCATTTGCAAACGAAGCCGTTCCCGCCACGGTGAAATATCTGTCATATACTTCCTTCACCTTGCCGACAAACTCTCCCATCGCTTTCGGTGTGTCAAACGAAAAGATGTCTTCGTTGCGCCCATAGAGAAAGTAATGGGTGAATCCTCGGTTGAAACTCTTAGCCACATCCGGAGTGAATGCCGGTTTTACGCATCCGGATGATGCGCGGACATACCGGTCGGGATGGCGGGCGATGATGGCATTGATGGCTTGGCTGTAGGCGGCTGTCACATTCTTGACATAACCGATGTCTTTGAGCCTTCCTTCTATCTTGAATGAAGTTGCTCCTGCCTCCAGCAAATCTTCGAGAGAATCTATCTGGCACAGGTCTTTGAGGGAAAGGAGATGCTTGCGGCGGATGATTTTCTTTCCGTCGGCATCTTCGAGGTCGAACTCCATCCGGCACACCTGTGCGCATTCTCCACGGTTGGCACTGCGTCCGAAGCAGGCTTCGCTGATGTAGCAGCGTCCGCTGTAGCTGACACACAATGCTCCGTGAACAAAGACTTCAAGCTTTGTGTCGGGACATTCGCTGTGGATTTTCTTTATTTCGTCGAGCGACAGTTCACGTGCAAGAACCACTTGCCTGAAACCTGCTTCGTGAAGGAAGCGGACTTTCTCGGCTGTGCAGTTGTCCATCTGGGTGCTTGCATGAAGTTCTATCGGCGGCAGATTCAGCTTCATCAGTCCCATGTCCTGAATGATGAGTGCATCTACTCCCGCGTCATAAAGCTCATATATCAGACGTTCCGCTTCCGGCAGTTCGCTGTCGCTGAGTATGGTGTTGACTGTCACATACACCTTGGCTTTGAACAGGTGGGCATATTCCACGAGTCTCGCGATGTCAGACACGCTGTTTCCGGCTGCTGCCCGCGCACCGAACCGTCCTGCACCTATATATACGGCATCTGCTCCATGACGTATGGCCTCGATTCCGCATTCTGCGTTCTTGGCAGGAGCGAGCAGTTCTATAGTACGCATGTCTTCTTATTCCTTTATGTCGTTGATATTGAAAGGTGTCTCCTGATAAACATAGTAGTTCAGCCAGTTGGAGAACAACAGGTTGGCATGTGCCCTCCAGCGCACCACCGGCGGATTTGCCGGATTGTCGTTGTCATAGTAGTTCACGGGCATTTTTATCGGCATACGTTTTGCCAAGTCGCGCTTGTATTCCCCGTCGAGTGTGTAGGGAGCATATTCCGAATGTCCTGTGATGAAAAATTCTCTTCCTTCGCGCGCCATGACGATATGTACTCCCGCTTCTTTCGATTCGGAGATAATCTGCAGTGCCGGCACTTTCTCGATGTCGGCGCGGCGCACTTCGCTGTGTCTGCTGTGCGGTGCAAAAAACTCATCGTCGAATCCGCGGAATATAGGCAGTTGGGGTTGCAGGGCGCGATGGCGGAAGATTCCGAATATTTTTTCGTTGGTTGAATATTTGGGAACACCATAGAAATGGTAGAGCGCAGCCTGTGCAGCCCAGCATATATAGATAGTGGAAGTGACATTATGGTGTGCCCATTCAAATACTTCCTTGAGTTCGTTCCAATAGGTTACTTCCTCGTAGTCCATCTGTTCAAGCGGAGCACCGGTGACGATGAGTCCGTCGTATTTTTCCTTTCTCATCTGCTCGAAATCACGGTAGAAAGCCATCATGTGTTCAATCGGAGTGTTCTTTGAAGTGTGGCTTTTTATCTTCATGAACTCAATCTCAATCTGTAAGGGAGTGTTCGACAAGATACGGATGAAGTCTGTCTCAGTGGTTATTTTTATTGGCATAAGATTGAGAATGGCAATCCGTAGCGGACGTATGTCCTGTGTGTTGGCACGTGTCGTGTCCATTACAAATATGTTCTCTTTCTTCAGCAATTCTATTGCCGGAAGTCTATCGGGTAACGTTAACGGCATTTTAAGTCCTTTCGTTTTGGTTTATTGTCTGCAAAAGTACACAAAAACGGTGAGATAACGGGAGTTGTACAATAAAATAATGTGTTCCTTGTGCGAACATATAATGCGAGTGGCATGTTTTGAAAAAACAATAATATGCTGTGTGATGAGATTCTTTTCCTATATATGCAAGAAGTGGGCAGTTCCTTTCAAGATTGCCAAGGATACGATTAATGGGGTTATTGAAGACAATGTGACAAGACTGAGTGCCTCATTGGCATTCGCCACGCTGTTCTCCATCATACCCTTCTTCTCGCTGCTTGTCACCATTGGCGCATGGCTTGACGTGGATCTTACGAGCCAGCTTTATGTGTATATGGAGCCTGTGGTGAGCAAAGAAGTTATTTATGCTTTTCAGGCAGTCATCGAGAATGCCAAGCATACGCAAGGGTGGTCGCTTACCGCAATGGTGAGTATTTGCGTGTCCATATTCGGTGCAACCACTGTGTTTGCGGAAATACAAGGTTCGCTCAACCTGATATGGGGCATAAAGGCTGTGCCTAAAAAGGGATGGCTCAAGTTTCTGAAGAACAGGTTGCTGTCGTTTTCCATCATTCTTGTCTTTGCGTTTATCATGTTGGTCACGTTCAGTGTGACGAATCTCATCACAAAGTTGAGCCATGTTTTTACGGAAAATAATCCGTCGGTGGCGAAATGGGTGGTCATGGTTGTGGGAATGGCGATGAACATAATCGTGACGGCCGCAGTGTTTACTCTGATATTCAAGGTGCTTCCGGATGCACGGATAAAGGTGAAAGATGTCTGTATCGGTGCGCTTGTCACCACGGTTCTGTTGATGGTGGGGCAGTGGGGCATATCGTTTTATATCGGAATGGCAGATGTGGGAAATGTCTATGGTGCGGCGGCATTCATGGCGATATTCATTACATGGATATATTATTCTGCGATTATCATTTATACCGGTGCAGAGTTCACGAAAGCATGGGCGAATGAGCTTGGCGGGAAGATTGTGCCGGACGAATATGCTGTGGCTGTAAAGGCGGTTGAAGTACATGTGTAGCGTTTTTTCTTTTTGTATTGCCGATAAAATAAGAGAATCTGTGCAGAGAGAAGTTGAAAATTGTGCAGAGAGAAAGTAAAAACAGTGCGCTGAAAACTTTAATCAGCACTGCCGATTTTATAATCGGCAGTGCAGTTTACATAATCGGCAGTGCAGTTTATATAATCGGCAGTGCTGATTAAAGTTTTCAGTGCACTGTTTTTACTTTCTCTCTGCACAATTTTCAAGTTTTCTCTGCACATACAATATGTTTTCAGCGCACTGTCCGTAGTGGGTGTGTTCGACAGGCTCCTCCGTGTGGTTTGAGCAGTTGTATTCAACAGACTCCTCCGTCGCTAACGCGCCACCTCCCCTAACTTAGGGGAGGAGCCAAGTTACCGTATTGGGTGTCAGTGCTATACATCCGCATCATGGTCTTTTCCGCTATGGTATATAGGCTCCTCCCCTAAGTTAGGGGAGGTGGCGCGGTA
>JAJPZU010000022.1 GCA_021204165.1 Prevotellaceae bacterium | reverse complement strand
CAATATAATATAACCGAGTGAACAATGAAACGAATTGTGATAGCGATTGACGGACTCTCATCCTGCGGAAAGAGTACAATGGCAAAAGATTTGGCAAAAACAGTTGGCTATATCTATATAGACAGCGGAGCTATGTATAGAGCTGTAACTTTCTATGCACTTGAAAACGGACTCATTTCCGACAACGGAGTCATTAACGAGGAACGTTTGATGTCGGACATAAAAGAAAACAAGGTAAAAATATCTTTCATTCTTGATGAACAGACACAACGTCCATTGACTTGTTTGAATGGGGCAGTTGTAGAAAAGGATATAAGACTGATGCGTGTCTCTGAACATGTAAGTCCGATTGCTGCACTTCCGTTTGTACGTGAAACCTTAACACGTCAGCAACAGGCAATGGGCGAAGAAAAAGGTATCGTGATGGACGGGCGAGATATTGGCACCACAGTCTTTCCGGATGCAGAGCTAAAAGTATTTGTCACGGCTTCGGCAGAGATACGCGCCAAGCGTCGTTATGACGAACTGCTTGCAAAAGGAGAAAAAGACATTTGTATGGACAGCATCATAAAGAATGTCAAGGAACGCGACGAGATTGACCAGAATCGTGCTGTAAGTCCATTGCGAAAGGCGGAAGACGCACTTGTGCTTGACAACAGTCACATGACCATTGAAGACCAGAAGCAATGGCTCATGGAAAAGTTCAATGAACGAGTTTGCAAAAATTGAACCAAACACAGCGCTCTCGGAATCTGAATATTTAATATTTGATGACATAAAGGGTTTTGTATGCTTGATATAGAGATAGACAACAGTTCCGGTTTTTGCTTCGGGGTGACAACGGCTATCCGAAAGGCGGAAGAAGAACTTTCGTCCGGCGAGAAACTATATTGCTTAGGAGATATTGTACATAACGGACGTGAATGTGAGCGGCTCAAGAATCTTGGACTTGTCACTGTGGAGCATGAAGACCTGAACCGCATCAGCAATTCCAAGATTTTATTGCGCGCTCACGGCGAACCTCCAAAGACCTACCAATTAGCAGCAAAACAGAATATAAGTATTATTGATGCCACATGTCCAGTTGTACTAAATCTACAAAAACGGATTAAAGCAGACTATGATGCAGACGTGGAGAACAAAACACAGATTGTCATCTATGGCAAACTGGGGCACGCAGAAGTTGTAGGATTAGTAGGTCAGACCGAAGGACATGCCATTGTGATTGAGAACCTTGAAGATGCCCGGAAGCTGGATTTCACCCGTGATATACGATTATACTCCCAGACCACAAAATCGCTTGAAGGATTCAGAGATATAGTCCGTTATATCAATGACAACATGCAACCCGGAGCTACATTCAAGTCTTTTGATACTATATGCAGACAAGTAGCAAACCGTATGCCCAATATCCGCAAATTCGCGGAAAAGCACGATTTGATACTATTTGTATGCGGGAAAAAAAGTTCCAACGGCAAAGTCCTGTATAGCGAATGCTGTAAAGTGAATGCCAATGCCCAAATGATTGACGATCCTTCCGAGATAGATTTCTCATGGTTCAAAGGTGTCTCTTCCGTTGGAATATGTGGAGCGACCTCCACTCCCAAGTGGCTTATGGAAGATTGCAAAATTGCCATACAACGACATTTCAACATAGAATAACCACCCTTCGACACAGAACAAAGAGAGAAAAATCAGTGTCTCTCATGATTTTATCCACGGTACAATTCTGTTCCGTGGATTTAATTTTTTAACTTTGCAGCGTTCATTTATAAAAGAATATCATATATGGCAGAAATCAAATGTATAGGTATAGTAACATCTGGTAACGATGCTCCGGGAATGAATAGTGCGATTCGTGCTGTGACACGTTCAGCCATATACAATGGTCTCCGTGTGAAAGCAATCTTTCGCGGCTACAAAGGACTTATAGAAGGTGAGATTCAGGAGTTCAAGACACAGAATGTCAGCAATATTATCCAGCAGGGAGGTACAATCCTGAAGTCTTCGCCAAGCAAAGACTTTCTTACTGCCGACGGGCGCAAACACGCTTTTGAGAATATGCAGAAGGAAGAGATTGACGCTCTTGTCATTATTGGCGGCGACGGCTCTCTGACCGGTGCGCGTATCTTTGCCCAAGAATACGATGTGCCATGTATAGGTATCCCCGCCACGATTGACAACAATCTCTGCGGAACAGATACCACTATCGGCTATGACACGGCTCTCAATACCATCATGCAGACAGTCGATAAGATTCGTGATACAGCCACTTCGCATGAGCGTCTGTTCTTCGTGGAAGTAATGGGCGACGATGCCGGCTTTCTTGCACTCAATGGTGCCATTGCTTCCGGATGTGAAGAAGCCATTGTGCCAAGTATAGAGATAGAAGAAGACCAGCTGAATCATTTCATACAGAACGGTTTCCGCAAGAATAAAGGAAGCAGCATCGTACTTGTTGCAGCAAATGAAAAGCTTGGCGGTGCCATGCACTATGCAGAACTTGTAAAGAACCAGTTCCCGGAACTTGATGTACGTATTTCGATACTTGGACACCTGCAGCGCGGAGGTCATCCTACGGCTCACGACCGTATCATAGCCAGCCGTATGGGTGCGGCAAGCATTCAGGCTCTGATGAAAAGGTTGCGCAATGTGATGATTGGAATTGACAACGAAGAAATTGTATATGTACCGTTCTCTCGTGCCATACGCGACAACAAGCAAATAGACCACAATCTGATAGATATATTGCACAACATATCCATTTGATTCTTCAAGTGCATAATAAAACAACGTGCCTGTAATAAAGTTTTATCTTTAATACAGGCACGTTTCTGTTTATAGAATTTTCCGGAAAAACTTATTTCTTTCCGTACATATTATCATAATATTTCTGGTAATCACCACTTGTCACATCTTCAATCCATTCCTGATTCTCAAGATTCCAACGGATTGTTTTCACAATACCCTCCGCAAAACAAGTCTCCGGATACCAGCCTAATTCATCCTTTATCTTTGTAGGGTCAATTGCATAACGCTGGTCATGTCCAAGACGATCCTTTACAAAAGTAATAAGATCATCATTAATCCAATCTATTGAAAGCTGACCGTCATCACCCTTCACCTGCTTTTTCAGCACCTTACGGTATTCAGGATTTGACTCCATCAGGTCATGGATTGTCTTTATTGTCAATTTTACAATCTCAAGGTTTGTCTTTTCGTTGTGACCACCGACATTATAAACCTCGCCTTCACGTCCTTCACGCACAACAAGGTCAATGGCCTTACAATGGTCTTCCACATACAGCCAGTCCCTCACATTGGAACCGTCGCCATAGACAGGAAGACGCTTTCCTTCAAGTATATTATTGATGATAAGCGGAATCAGCTTCTCCGGGAAATGGTAAGGACCGTAATTGTTACTGCATCGTGTGATACTTACAGGCATCTTATACGTATCGCGATATGCCATCACAATCATATCGGCACTTGTTTTTGAAGCACTGTATGGGCTATGAGGACAAAGCGGAGTAGTCTCAGTGAAGAAACCTTCCTTCCCAAGCGAACCATACACTTCATCTGTTGAAACCTGATGATAACGCACATCATTTCTCCATGTCGGATATCCCTGTGCATCTTTGCCTGTCACCCAAGCTTTACGAGCTGCATCAAGCAAATTCTGTGTACCGAGGATATTTGTCTGCAAAAACAATTGCGGATTCTCAATACTGCGGTCCACATGGCTTTCTGCTGCAAAGTTCACCACAAAATCAAACTTATAATCTGTGAAGAGCTGGTTGACTAACCCCTCATCACAGATATTTCCACGAACAAATATACATCTCTCCCCATCAATATCCTTAGAGATGGTCTTAAGATTACCGGCATAAGTTAAAGCATCAAGTATAACCACCTTAATGTCATCATGCTTTGCAAGAATGTACTTGATATAATTAGCCCCGATAAAACCGGCTGCCCCTGTTACAAGATAAGTTTTCATATATAAATATTAAATGACGGTGCAAAGATAATGTTTTTTATGTATTTAATCAAAAACAAGATTGAAAGAAAAGCATTTTGTAAATCCATAGTTTGCATTATGTAGAAATAAGACACAACAAACTGCATTACTTAGAAATCGTATTGAATTTACGTCCTCCTATCCCTGCAATGCAAGCGAACAGGTTCATTTCCGCAACCGTTAATGTGGAAAACGTTTATTTTTCATCGTTTCCTTTCTGGATTTTTGTTAAACTTATATTGTACACTCAACATAAAATAAGAAGGGAGGCTAAGACACCACGTTTCGATGCGAGCCTGTGGTATCCAATATTTCTCATAAATGTATGTGCGTTGTCAGCGTCACCGAAAACGGTCGCAGGTGACATATTGTGTAATATTCCTCCATGTCGTCTATCGAATGTGAGGAATAAGTGTGGATATTTGTGAGGTTGTCGATGTTGAGATTTAACTCCACCGCCTTGGACATCTTGAACTGCAGGCCACTACCGATGAAGACATAGTCCTTTTTCTTTGATGCCAGACTACTATTGTGGGTGTGGTTGAAATTTAGATTGAAAAACAAACGTGAGGGCAATAGGCGCAGATTGAGTTTACCGTGCTGCCTCCATTCGCTCAGTGTTGCAGTGTAGTTACTCGATACAGAACGGCTGTGTAGCCATGTCGCACTGTAGTCAATGCGATATCCGCTGACGATGTCGAAAGCCAATGTACCGCGCAGGTGATAACCTTTTGTGGTATATGTAGTGAGCACTGACTGACGTAACATCTCGCTCTTGCCGCGTGTGCCTGTCGCCTGAAGCTCTATCTGCATCGTGTGCCAGTCAATGTCTTTGCGTCCATAAGCGGTCAAAGAGTATTTGTTGCTATGGTTGGGCACATAAGCAGCTTCGATGATGGTGTGCGCCTGACCGTCGAGTGTCGTGCCGTATGCTATGTCACTCCACGAGTGCGACCATCCGCCATCCAAGTAGGCAAATAACCCGCTGAACATGTTCTTGTACGAAACTTTTGCGTTGGCACTTGCACCATGACTGTCATCCAATGTGGCACGATAGCGCGACAGACTACGGTAGTTACCCATCATGTTGGCTGTCACCAACTTTGTCCATGGAGTCTCGTTGGTGGTATAATGGGCATTGGCATTGAACGTGAAATTGTTGTTGGTCTTCCACAGCAACGAGAATGACGGTTGCACACGCAGCCGCACACGGTCGGCATCGGTCTTCTCACCCACAATCGGGGCATTACAGAGCGATGTGTAGGTCATGGCTACCGGCACACTGAGCGACGCCCGAAACGAACCGTTGATATATTGCGCCACAGGACCGATGTCCACACCTGCATACAGATGGTTCATATCACCATGAGGTGCCATAGGAGCATCAGGATGGACAAGGTCGGATACTAATGCCGTGTATGTGGCATTCAGATGTGCCGATGCGGATAATGACCACTTGTGTGCTTGGAGATTGCGCAGAATGTCGAAACTGTTGGCGGTAGATACCGACGTGATATCAACATCTTGGCGCGCCGTCATGTCACCACTGATAGCGAGTGCCTGCGGTGCAGACGAGAACCTGTTGGTCGATGTCCATTCAAAACCTCCGCCTTTTGCAGTACGTCTCACCATGCGTGTCTTATTTGCCAGTCCCAATGAGCGATAATGCGAAGCCTGTGCAATGGCATCCTCTCCCTGCAAGCCAGAAGACACGGTTCCACGTCCTTCATTCCATTGTCCATAGGCCGAAAGCGTGTTGTTAATGAATAGGTGTTCGGCATTCTTCTCGTATGTCAATTGTAGGTCGGCAGAGTTTGTGTGAATACGGTCGGATATGTTCTCACTGAGCAACAGTTCGGAGTTGTCAGGTAGTATGTAGGTTGTCTGTGAAAAAGAATTGCCATGCGACAGGTTATGACTGTAGTTGAAGTTATAGTTCATCGTTTCGTTATCCGACAACTTTGCCAGATTGTTTAGATTCACACCATGCCTATAACCGAAAAGGCTGTTGCCCACCGGTGAAGAATTATGCCCCACGATACCAGACATCTGCGGACTGCCACCCGACAGGTTGCCATAGTGGGTAGTTGCCTCATCGTAGCCATGCCCCATGTTGTCACCATTATAACGAATCAAATGCTGTTCCGTCTTGCCGAAATACATTGTTTGCAATGTAGCATTCCACAGCATTCCCTCAGAATAGCCCCCTGCACCAAGGGCGGCACTCTTGGTCCACACCCCCTTGACTTTATCTTTTAGCTTCAGGTTGATGGCGGCACTCTCTGGCGGCATCCGGTCTTGCAACGCGTTCACATGCTCATGGTTTTCCAACACCTGCACCGTCGCCACATCGTCGGCTTTGATGCCATCAGTAGCTAAGTTATAGCGTCCCTGCAACATATCGAGGTTCTCTATGTAGAAATGGTTGATGGGAGTCCCCTGATATTTTATCACCCCGTTGTCCTCAATCGTGATGCCCGGAAGCTGTTTCAGCACGTCACCAATTGTGCGGTCTTGGTCGCGGGTATATGCCGAGACAAGGTAGTTGAGCGTGTCGCGGCTTCCCCACAACTTGCGTGATTTTATTTCCACTTCGCGCAGCATTATGTTTTCTACTTCCACAATGAAATCTAATGTCTGCGAACCAGCTTTGATGCGTCTTACCTGTTCCTTTATGTTAAATCCTCTCACTCTTACCAGTATCTCGTCAAACTGTATGGCAGTGCGTAACGAATAGCGTCCATGTTCGTCAGTCATGGTATATGCGATGATGCTTGAGTCGGATGGCTGAAGCATGGCAACGATGCAAAAATCCACAGGCTCATTACCACAACGCACCTGTCCACCTACACGTATTGTGTCAGACTGTGCACAGACTATGCCGTGGCTCAGCATCAAGAGCAATAAGAAAGACATAAACCTCGCCATGACACATCAATAGTCTAATGGTTGGAATTTTGCAGGCTTCATGTCAACGGGTGCATTTCCAAACATTAGAGTGCCATCCATTACAAACACGTTCTCCAATTCTGCCGTTTTGATGTAATATACGGGGTTGGAGACATAGTTCGGATTGCCGAATATACGATTTCGCAGTTTGACGAACTTATTCCGTGTACATTTAACGACATCTCCCGGCACACTGTATGTGATGACCTCTTTCACAGCCTCCACCTTACGACATTCAAAACGGTGGATGCCATCTTTCGACACCGCACGCATAATCAACCCCGGTAAGCCATTCAGCCGCCATGGTCCAAAACGGGTTGGCAAACTCTCCGCAAACCATACAGTCCACACTCTGCCGCCATATTCGCCTGTGGCTTTCTGGCATGGTCGGTTACAAATGGTGTCGTGCTCGGAATGCAGTGCCCAGTTCGTTTCGGACATATTCTCTACAGTCTGATACCGATAAGGTGGAATGGTTTCGACGGATGTCATCTTTCCCTGCGGATAGTTCTGCCATGTAGTCGGCACATAGAGCAACTGTTCGCTTTTGTCGTTCTCGCCGTTGTGACGTTTCTGTCCCATGGTACATGCCATGTTCTGTGCCACTTGCAGCGTTATGCCATAGCTTACATCTATATTGTTGCCATCTGCGTCCGAAGTGTGGCATGTATAATCATAATCTGCCACCAACAACGTATGCGTTATGCTGTCCTTGGTCTGCCCATAGGCAATCATGAAAGACAAGGCATATATAGTAAGAAATGTAAGTCCTTTAATCATATATTTGTGCGTATATCTATTTTTCATTTGTTTGGTCGCAAATGTATAACTATTATTATATATAGGAAAACAAAATTTTAATTTTATTTGTGTGATTTTCTGTATAAATAAAGACAGGACCGGAGGAACTTGATAAATTTGGAAACAACGTGAATTATCTGCGATGCGGGTTACGTAATGCAGGGACACAAAAGAGGACATTGCGGAAAGAATGAGGGCTAAAAGAATAGACGAACAGATCGTCAGGGAGCGTCTGCTGATGTAAAAACAGCCTCTTAGTGATGTATTTTCGACAGACTCCTCATGTGTGGTATGTATGTGTTAGCAGACGTTCTCAGACAGACTCCTCCGTCGCTACCGCGCCACCTCCCCTAACACTAAGTTTGCGGAAG
>JAJPZU010000105.1 GCA_021204165.1 Prevotellaceae bacterium | reverse complement strand
GTTGCATTATCTACTTAAATTCAGCAATTTATAATCATTTTAAAACAGCTTCTTAAAGAAAGCACATCATATTAATTATATACGGATTGATTATATACGGACAATGCGCTGAAAACATCTTGTATGTGCAGAGAGAACTTAAAAACAGTGCGCTGAAAACTTTAATCGGCAGTGCCGATTATATAATCGGCACTGCCGATTAAAGTTTTCAGCGCACTGTTTTTAAGTTCTCTCTGCACGGATTTTTTATTTTATCCGCAATTTTCTTGATTAAAAATCTTCTTTTCGCCACCGGCAAAAAACCGTTCCAAGTGTTACTTGGAAATAGATATAAAAACAGCTTCTTGGCATTCTGTTGACAGTGGACTTCTTTCCGCTTTGTACAAATCTTTTTCTTAATGAATAGGATAGCAGACGGTGTTTGTGGTTAAGTTATTGGCAAAACAGGTCTTTTTTCCGAACCGAATGCAGAAAGACACTTTTTTTATGTACCTTTGCGTTTTGAAATAGTTATATAATGGATTATGAATATCGGAAGTCTTAGAAAATCATTGTTAGCTGCCTTTATTATGTTGACATTTACACAGATGCCGGCACAAAATGCAGTGTCAAGTTTTGTTCATGAGGTGAAGGTCGGAGAGACTCTTTACGGAATATCGCAGATGTATGGAGTCACGATAGATTCAATCAAAGAGCTTAATCCGAACATGGGTGAGACTATAATGACCGGACAAAAGATAAAGATACCTCAGACGAGCGACGGAAAGGTACACCATACCATTCACGCAGGAGAAACACTGTATTCTATTACAAAAAAATATGGAATTACGGCACAGGAACTCTGTGATGCCAATCCGGGACTGAGTGCAAGTAACTTCAGGGCAGGTGAGGTGATTGTTATTCCGAAATCGACCAATGCTTCTCATGCCGAGAATATCGCAGCACCTAAACAGAAGACCGGCTGCAAGCTGATGTATTGTGTGCAGAAGAAAGAGACCGTATATAGTATAGCTCAGAAATTCGGGCTTACAGAAGCCGATTTGCTTGCGGCGAATCCTAATGTAAAAGGTGCCAAGATAAAGAAAGGTCAGTATTTGTGTATTCCTTACTCGGCTTCGGACACGGAGCCGGAACCAAAACCGGAAGAAGTGTTCAAACGGCTGGAGCCGGAAGTCAAGATGTTCAAGAGCGTAAAGGTTGCACTGATTCTGCCTTTTAACCTTGGGGTTGAGAAAATGTCTTCGGAAAGCTTGAAGATGCTTGATTTTTATGAAGGATTTCTGCTTGCCGTCGATTCACTGAAGACTTGTGGAATGTCTGTTGACCTTTATGTGTATGATGAGAAAGGAAGTTCGGCTTCTTCAATCAATGAAATCCTTTCTCAGCCCATGATGAAATATGTGAATATGATTGTAGGGCCGGTTAAAGCAGAACATATTCCGGCGGTATCTGATTTCGCGGAAAATAATGGTATATGCCTTGTCGTGCCTTTCTCTGCCAAGGATTTCGTGGCGAATAATGCGGAACACACGTTCCAGATTAATGCTCCTCAGACATATATATATAATAAGGTATATACTGTATTTTCCGACAAGCATCCGAATGCCAATCTGATATTTGTGGGAATGAACGACAAGAATGACAAGACTGATTATATTGTAGGATTCAAAAAAACTCTTGAGGCTAAGGGCAAGTCTTACAAGCGCATAAGCTTTACTGACATAGACAATCTTTCCGATGTGCTGCAAAGTGGCAAAGAAAACATACTGATTCCTTCATCCGGAACTCAGAATACGTTTGAATTGCTTGTGAATAAGCTGAATACATTGGAGAATCTCGGTTCTTATAACGTCAGCATGTTCGGATACCCTGAATGGCAGGCTTTTTCCGCTAAGAACAAGAAGAGTCTGGCAAAGTACAGATGCTCTTTCTTCGCTTCTTTCTATAATGATGCAACTTCTGCGCGTACAGCCCAGTTTGAAAGAAAATTCAATAAATGGTTCAACCGTAATCAATACAACTCTTATCCTAAGTATGGTATGCTGGGATATGATGTGGCTGCTTTCTTCATAAAAGGAATGAACGATTATGGTACTTCGTTCTCGTCCAACAACAAGAATGTCAAGTATAAATCATTGCAGAATCCTTTTGACTTTGAGCGTAAGAACAATTGGAGCGGATTCGTGAACAACAGTGTGATGTTTATAAATTACCGTTCAAACGGTTCTGTTGATATTCTTTCTTTCTAATATGACTGACACATGACAAAGATTTCAAGATTTCTATATATGGCGGCATGGTGTGTGCTACCGGGAAGCGTCATGGCACAAATAGGTGAGCACCGTTCAGACTTCTCTGTCGGAGTCAGTGCGGGATATTCAATGAACAAGATGGATTTCCAGCCTTCTATAAAACAGGCATATAAAGGTTCGCCTACTTTCGGCTTTTCCATGCGCTATGTATGCGAGAAGTATTTCTCTACTATCTGTGCAGTGCAGATAGAAGCTAATTATGCCAGCCTCGGATGGAAAGAAGTCATAGAAGACGGTACGCTGAATACATATAGCCGTTCCTTGAACTATGTACAGATTCCTTTGCTCATGCAGATGGGGTGGGGACGAGAACACCGGGGCATGAAATTCCTTTTTGAAGCCGGACCGCAAATAGGGCTTTATCTGGGCGGTACAGAAAACAGAGGCGGGAGCGAATGGGACACAAGCCATCGTCCGAACAATGTCACTCACCAATATGGTAAGGGCCCGGACAATGTGTTTGATTATGGGATTACGGCGGGACTTGGTCTCGAACTATCCACAGGCATCGGACACTTTTTGCTTGAAGGACGTTATTATTACGGACTTGGCGATGTGTTTGATAATAGCAAGAAAGGTTTCTTCGGACGTTCAGCCAACCAGACTATTGTTGCAAAACTCACCTATTTGTTCGATTTGACAAAAACGAAAGGACTCTGAAAGATTTTTATTCTGAAAGTATGATTGCCTATATAATGGATATATTTCCACTAAGGGCATTGTATTGTGAGATAAAATCGTTAAGTTTGCAAAAATAATTATTCATATTTATGATAAGAGAAGGACTTACGCATACGAGTAGTATGACTGTGGCAGAAAAACATACAGCAAGAGTCGTTGGGTCCGGCGACATGGATGTGCTTGCCACTCCTGCGATGATGGCACTTATGGAAAATGCCGCCATGCTGACCGTATCGGATGAATTGCCGCAGGGAGAAACTACAGTGGGCGGATATATTGAATCCTCGCATCTGAAGCCTTCTTCCGTTGGCGCGACAGTGGAAGCCGCTGCAACTCTCGTAAAGATAGAAGGGCGGAAATTATATTTCGACATTGTGGCAACGCAAGAGGGTGTTACCATCGGAAAAGTAAATCATGTGAGATTCATTGTGAACAAGGACAAGTTCGTGTCGAAATTATAATATTTGTAGATAGAAAAAGTTTAATGTTAATCAAAATCTTATAACTAAAATGATGACTACCGACAGTAGAAAAGCGTTTTTTGCGTCTTTGATTGCCGTTGCAATGGCGACAAATGCAAATGCTGCCACAGGCAGTGCAACACAGGGAAACCCGGGAAGTGACGAGAAAGTTGCCTATCTTTTCACTTATTTCACCGGAAATGCTCCTGAAGAAGAACAGATATGTTATGCTCTTAGTGATGACGGGTATAACTTCACTCCATTAAATCATGGTAATCCTGTAATCAAAAGCGACAGTATCGCGCTCACGGGATGTGTCCGCGACCCGCATATCTTGCGCTGTGAAGATGGAAAAACATTTTATATGGTTGTCACGGATATGAAGTCAAGTCTTGGCTGGAGCAGCAACAGAGGAATGGTACTGCTTAAAAGTACGGATTTGATAAACTGGCAGCACAGCACGGTACACTTCCCGACTAAGTATCCTAAAACATGGGGAAATGTGATACGTGTGTGGGCACCGGAAACTGTATATGACAAGCAGACAGGAAAATACATGGTGTTCTATTCGCTGCGTACAAGTGACGATGACAGTTTCGACCGTATTTATTATTCTTATGTAAACGACGACTTTACTGACCTTGTGGGCGAACCGGTCTATATGTTTGACAATGGAAATGCCACTATTGACGGTGATATTGTGTATAACGAGAAAGACCAACTATACCATCTGTTTTATAAGAGCGAGAGCGGTCGTGGCATCTTTCAGGCAACAGCAAAACAGCTTACAGCTGAAAAAGGCAAGCCTCTTGGAAGCCAGTGGACGAAGATTCCGGGTAATGTAGAGCAGACACAAGAGAATGTAGAAGGTGCGGGAGTGTGCAAGAGTCTTGACGGTCAGTCATGGATTATTATGTACGACTGTTATATGAACGGACATTATCAGTATTGCAAGAGTAAAGACTTGAAGACTTTTGAGTTTGTACAGAACACCAAGACAGAAGGCAAGTTCACTCCGCGTCATGGAACCATCATTCCTATAACTCAGGCAGAGAAAGATCGCCTGTTGAAAGAATTTGGAAATTACAACAATCCGATATTGCCGGGATTCCATGCCGACCCTGAGATTCTTTATTCAAACAAAACGGGTAAGTTCTATATCTATTCCACGACTGACGGACATAAACACTGGGGCGGATGGAAGTTCAATGTGTTTAGCTCTGACAATCTGATAGACTGGACGGATGAAGGAACCATGCTTGATGCAAAGAGCGATCAGGTGAAATGGGCTAAAGGCAGCGCATGGGCACCATGTATAGAAGAGAAGAAGCAGAAGGACGGAAGCTACAAATATTATTTCTATTACAGTGCTGATGCCGGCAAACGCAAAGAAATCGGTGTGGCTATAGCGGATTCTCCGACTGGTCCGTTCACTGATTTCGGTAAACCTATCATCAGCGATTCACCGGTAGGGCATGGACAGCAGATTGACGTGGATGTGTTCACTGACCCGAAAAGCAAGAAGAGCTATATTTACTGGGGCAATGGTTATATGGCAGGTGCAGAGCTTAATGAGGACATGACAAGTCTGAAGGAAAATACAATAACTGTAATGACTCCGAAGGGCGGCACTTTGAAAGATTATGCTTACCGTGAGGCACCATACGTGTTCTATCGTAAAGGCATTTACTATTTCTTGTGGTCTGTCGATGATACAGGTTCTCCAAACTATCATGTAGCTTACGGAACCAGCAAATCGCCTCTCGGACCTATCACTGTGGCAAAAGACCCTATTGTGATAAAGCAAGACCCCGAAAACAAAATATATGGTACAGCTCATAATTCAATCCTTCAGATTCCGGGGAAAGACCAGTGGTACATTGTTTACCACCGCATAAACAAGAACCATATAGAGTGGGTGATGGGACCGGGCATACACAGAGAAGTATGTATAGACAAGCTTACATTCGACAAGAAAGGCAATATCGTTGAAGTGAAGCCTACACTTAACGGACCGGAACCGTTGCAGATGAAAAAGAAAAAGTAAGATTATATAGAACAAAAAACTGATATTAAGAGTTAAGAGTCATAAATACCTTTTGGGGGTATGGCTTTTAACTCTTAATTTTAATCTAACAGAGAGACCTAATGACAGATACAGTGATATTTGACCTTGACGGAACACTCCTTAATACACTTGATGATCTTCATGCAAGTGTGAACCATGCACTTGTGAATTGCGGCTTTAAGTGCCGGACACGTGAGGAAATCCGCCGGTTCTTGGGCAATGGAGTGCGTGAACTTATCCGTTGCTCTCTGCCGGACTTTGCAGACGAGTCTATATTAAATAAGGTATTGGAATGTTTCCGGCAATATTATCTGATACATAACAGTGATAAAACGAAACCTTATGAAGGTGTCATGGACATGCTGACAAAATGCAAGAAACTGGGGTATCATACCGCCATCGTCAGTAATAAGCCGGATTTTGCGGTACAGGAACTTTACCATAACTTCTTTAGTGAGGTGGTGGATATCGCAATAGGAGAGAAGCCGGGGGTGAATCGTAAACCGTCGCCGGAAATGGTGCATAAGGCGGTAGAAATGCTTGGCAGTGCATTGGAGACTTCCGTGTATGTGGGGGGATAGCGAAGTGGATATTGCCACGGCAAGAAATTCCGGTATGAAATGTATTTCTGTGAGTTGGGGATTTCGCGACAAAAGCTTCCTTGTGAATAGCGGAGCAGAAACGGTAATAGATACTCCGGAAGAACTGTTTAACCAACTATAAATCTAACCGGCTATAAAGTGATTATAACGAAAAAAGAATCCACTGCAATTGAAGTTCAGAATGAATTGCAGTGAATCCTTTTTTTTATTTTACCGGTATATTCTGCAATATCTCCAGAATATGCCTCCAAACCATATCAACAGTAGGAATAAGAAGTGCTTCATCCGGAGAATGCACACCTCGAAGTGTAGGTCCGAAACTTATCATGTCCAAGCCCGGATACTTCTCGCTGAACAGACCGCATTCCAAGCCTGCGTGTATGGCTTTGACCTTTGGCTCTTTGCCAAATAGCTTGCGATATGTGTCCACAGCCACTTTCAGAATCTCGGAATCAGGATTCGGTTTCCATCCCGGATACCCTTCTCCTGTTTCCACTTCGGCACCGGCAAGACTGAATGCGGCACGGATGGTAGCACACATGTTTTCGCGTGAGCTCAAGGTAGAACTGCGCTGGCTTGTAACCACAGTGACAATGCCGTCAGCCATGCGTATGCTTGCAAGATTAGAACTTGTTTCCACCAGACCGTCTATATCCTGATTCATTTCAAGCACACCGTTGTGTACAGCCTGAAGTGCTGAAACAATGCGCAATGCAGTATTACGTTCTATGGCATCAAGCTTTGTCTCTTCACTTTGCATGTTGAATGTCACACTTGTTTCAGTCTTGTGGAATTCATCTTCAATCTCTGCCGCAAACATGTTGAAGTCAATTCTGATGCTTTCCTTGTCCTTGGCAGGTATGGCGATAAGTGCCGACGCGTCGCGTGGTATGGCATTGTGAAGATTGCCGCCTTTGATGTCAAGCAGGTAAAGGTCGTATTTATGAATGGCGGAGAAAAGAAAACGTGCAAGCAGCTTGTTTGCATTGGCGCGACGCTTGTTTATATCATCACCGGAGTGTCCTCCTTTCAGCTTGTCAATATTGATGCGGATGGTAAAGTAGTCTTCCGGAACAGGCACTGTCGTGTAATGGAATTTAGCAGTAGTGTCTGCACCTCCTGCACATCCGACAAATATCTCACCTTCATCTTCGCTGTCGAGATTGATGAGATATTTACCGTCCATGAATCCCGGTTGGATGGCAAATGCTCCGGTAAGTCCGGTCTCTTCATCCCGTGTGAACAGACATTGTATGGGACCGTGCTCTATGTTTTCAGAAGCAAGCAAAGCCATACATATAGCCACACCTATTCCGTCATCGGCTCCGAGAGTTGTGCCTTTGGCGCGAAGCCATTCTCCGTCTATATATGTCTGAATAGGGTCTTTCATAAAGTCTATGACCGTATCTGTCGCCTTCTCGCATACCATATCCATGTGCGCCTGCAAAATAACAGCCGCCTTGTTCTCGTGACCTTTTGTGGCAGGTTTGCTTATCAGCACATTGCCTGCCTCGTCTGTTTTACATTCAAGTTTGTACTTTTTTGCAAAATCACAGAGAAAATCAATCATTTTTTCCTCATGCTTGGAAGGACGCGGAACGTTATTAATCTGACTGAAAAAGTCAAAAACTTCACGCGGTTTCAATTCTTTCTGTTCCATAATCTATAAAATATTAATGTGTACGTTATAAATAAGGTTAAAAAACAGGCTGTATTTCGGTCGCCTTGTATTTAACTGCTATATTTGCCATGCGAAAACATGTTCTGTATGAAAAACAGATTATAAAGTAATTCGCAATCTTGAATATTAATTTTGCATACAAAAATACTAAAGAATGTTGAAACTGTTTCTTATTTGCATGTTAATAATTGCTTTTTGTGTAGGCTTCATGTGTTTGAAGATTCTTCTTCAGAAAAACGGACGTTTCCCCAACATCCATGTCTCCGGAAGCAAAGCGATGAGAAAAAGAGGTATAACGTGTGTACAAAGTCAGGATTTTGCCATGCGTAAAGAAAACAGATTGGCAATAAAAGAGAGGACGGAATCAAAAAAATAATATATAGTAA
>JAJPZU010000037.1 GCA_021204165.1 Prevotellaceae bacterium | reverse complement strand
CTACCGCGCCACCTCCCCTAACTTAGGGGAGGAGCCAAGTTGCCGTATTGGGTGTTATCGCCATTGGGCTTTTCATTGGCTTTTCCGCTATGGTATATAGGCTCCTCCCCTAAGTTAGGGGAGGTGGCGCGTAGCGACGGAGGAGTCTGTCGAAAACATCCTGCTGAATACACATTGCTAAATACACATGAGGAGTCTGTCGAATACGTCTGCTAATATATACAAGTCACACACGAGAACCCTATCAAGAACATCTGTTTAGAATTTCAAGAATCTGTCGCAAAAAACAGAATTTGTCGTTTTTAGGGATATTGGATGAAGCTGTATGTCAATTGTCCTCTGTGGTCTTGTTTTGATTAAGTTTTTATTAAAAATAGTCTGTTTTTGAAAAAAAGACTTCCGTTTTTTTCTCTTCTAATCCTTTTTGTATTAATTTGCAGCGTAGTTATAAAAATTTATAAATCATTTATGCTTATGAGAAAAAATTACTTTTTCAAGTATGTTCTTGCAATGTTGGTATTGACATTGTGGGGAACAGCAAAGGCTGATGTGATCAGTTCTGTTTTTACGGACAAGAACATGTCTGTGGGTGAAGGCGAATTGGCATGGACAAGTACCGTTATGCCGAATACTTTTGATACAGGTGGTGCGACTTATGATCCGAGAGGACTTCAGCTCGGTACAGCAAAGAAGCCTGTCGGTCCCATCACTTTTACTTCTGCTTCTTCTCTTGCAAAGGTGACAGAAGTAAAGATAACCGCATCTGCATCCGGTGCGGGAAATACACTTGCTGTAAAGGTGGGTGATACGGATTTTGCAGGTGATGGTGCAATTCTTGATGGAACATCTAATGCAAATAAAGTTTATACATTTACAGGTGAAGCTACTGACGGTGTGGTAACTATTGCTATAGATAACAATACCAAAGCTGTATATATCAAATCTATAGAGGTTACATACGTGAATGATGGCGGAGAGACTCCGGTTGACCCGCAGCCGGACCCGGTAGTGGTTCCGACTCCGGTTCTTTCTCCGACAGAGGCTTATCTTGCCAATGCTGTGGATGTGACAATTGCAGCGGAAGAAGGACTTACTGTTTATTACACTACAGACGGAACGGAGCCGACTGTTGAGTCTGCTGTTTATTCGGAGCCGATAAACATTAAGGCTGTGGATGAAAAGGTGGTTGTGACTGTCAAGGCTATTGCAGTAGATGCTGACGGCAACAAGAGTGAAGTGGTTTCGTTCACTTATAATGTGCTTGTGGTTAAGCCTATGGACGTTCCTGAAGGCTGTGTAGGCTTCGACTTTGTTATGAATCCTTGGGGATTTGTACTTGGCTCAAATGGAGGCGAAACAGGAGATGTAGAGGCTCCAATCGTGCAGGATGGAGCCACATTGACTGTGGACAATGGAACTGCCACTACAAACACTCGTATGTGGAATTATAACGCCGGCGGTCAGTTGCGTGCTTACAAGAACTCTACGTTTACCATTGCCGCTCCGGAAGGAAAGGTGATTACTAAAGTTGAGTTTGGTATTGCCAATAAGGGTACACTTTCAACAGAACAGGGAAGCTTGAATGGTAGCGAATGGAATGGACAGGAAAGCAGTGTGACTTTCGCTGTGACAGCAAGTATCCAGATTACCACGATTCTTGTTACTCTTGCAGACGGAGAGGTCGTATATGTAGAAGCTCCGGTTGTAACTCCTGCGGAAGGAACTTATTTTGAAGCTCAGACTGTGACAATCACAGCCGGAGAGGGACTGACTGTTTATTATTATATAAATGATGACGCGGAAGCTGCAAAAGAATACACCGAACCGTTTGCTGTATCGGAGACTACTACTGTCACTGCTTGGGCTGTGGATGCTGCCGGCAACAAGAGCAATACGGTTACTTCTGTCTTGACTATCGAGTCATTGCCTGAATATGCAACTATTGCTGCCATGAAGGAGGCTGCTACTGCCGATAAGGTCAAGGCTGCGTTCAAATTCGAGAATCTGCTTGTGACAGGTGTGGCAAAGACAAGTCTTTATGTCAGCGACGGTACAGACGGATTCTTGTTCTACGGCATCGCTCCTACAGTGAAGAAGGGTGACAAGATAAGTGGAACAATCACAGGCGATTTGTATCTCTACAATGGACTGACGGAAATGGCTGTGGCTGATTACAACGGTGTGACAGTTGTTTCGGAAGAGAACGAAGTGGCTCCGGTTGTGGTTACAATTGCTGACATTCTGAACGGTACAGGGATTAAGGACTATGAGAACGAGTTTGTACGACTTGAAAATGTGAACTTCGCGGCAGAAGCACTGGCAAGCAAGAATGTCACATTGGTTGATGATTCAGACAATGAGATTCTTCTTCGTGACAACTTCGGTGTACTGACCGATATGGTGTTCGACACGGAGAAAACTTATAATGTAAATGTTTTTGTGGCAAACTACAAGGGTGCGGCTCAGCTTTATCCGCTGACTGCTGATGATGTTCAGATTATAACTGAACTGGCTATTCCTGAGTCTGCATGGGAGAATGAATCTTTGGTTCTCTTTGCAGGTGATGCACGCGATGTTCAGAACAAGTTTACCACAAATTCCGACGGTGCAGTGACATATACTTCTACGGATGAATCTGTGGTTACAGTGGATGAGAACGGAACCATTACATGGGTTGGCGATGGTGTGGCTACTGTATATGCAGAAACAGAAGAAACAGAAAACTTCCTTGCAAGCAAGGTGGGCTTTGTTTATGCGGCAATCAGCGGCGACGGTTCAATCAATAATCCTTATACTGTGGCTGATGCCCGGTTCTTGTACGGCACTTCATATCTTACCGGCGAGAAGGTTTGGGCTAAGGGTAGTGTTGTAGGTTTTGTTGATGGACAGAACATCAATAGCGGTGCTGTTTTTGAGGCTACTATTACAGAAGATATCAAGACCAACCTGCTTCTTGCCGACAATCCGGAAGTAACGGATGTGACAAAGTGTATTCCTGTGCAGCTTCCTAATGGCTTCGTAAGAGAAGGTTTGCAGCCTTCTGCAAATTATAAGGCTGAGGTATGGCTCTATGGAAATATTGAAAAGTATTTCGGAGTTGCCGGTCTCAAGTCTGTTTCGGATTATAGTACGGATGGAGAAAATCTGGCAACAGGTATTGATGCTGTTGAGATGGCTGATGCTCCTAAGTCTATTTACACACTTGCAGGACAGAAAGTGGATGTAATCACAAAGGGCGGTGTCTATATCATTGACGGAAAGAAAGTACTTGTAAAGTAATTTTAATTCTCTGATAAGCTTCCTCCGGCGCTTCCTCGAATGGGAAGAGTCGGAGGATGTTTTGTTTGATGAGCTGATGCAGGTTGTGTATGGCAACCGTAGCGGACAGATAATGACGTAAAAAATGAAATCCTTATGAACAAAAAACGAAATGTATTTGTGGCATGGCTGATGCTCTGCTCTTTTTCTCTTTGCTTACATGCCCAGATACCGAATGGATATTATGAAAAAACAGACGGGAAGACCGGGGCGGAATTGAAGAAAGCTCTTTATGATATAATAGGAAAGCACACTGTGATTTCTTATGCCGGGCTTTGGAAAGTCTATGAAACAACGGATGTGGTTCCGGGAACAGATGACATGGTTTATGATTTGTTTTCTACGGAAGAAAACTATTATTCCACTTCCCTGCATGGTGAGGACTTCAACCGTGAACACGTGGTGCCTCAGAGCTGGTGGGGTGGCGGCAACAAGAGTAATGCTTATTCCGATGTGTTTAATGTGTTGCCGTCGGAATCGACAGCCAACTCGGCGAAAAGCAATTATCCTTTGGGCGAAATAACCGGAACGGTGAAGTATGGCAACGGACGGATTAGAGTTGGTAAGTCTTCGCGCAGCGGTGGGGCTGACTATGTGTTTGAACCCGATAATGAGTTTAAGGGCGACTTTGCACGTATATATATGTATGTGGCAACTTGCTATCAGGGAAACTCATGGACGCAGACGAACTATGCTTTCTCTCCGGGTGTGAGCGAATATCCTGCTTTCCAGTCATGGATAATTCCCTTGTTGCTCCGCTGGAACCGTCTTGACCCTGTGAGCGAATGGGAAATTAAGCGTCAGGAGGCTGTCTATGGCATTCAGCACAATCGCAATCCTTTTATAGACTATCCTATTCTTGCTGAGTATATATGGGGTGACAGTGTGGCCGTGGATTTTGATTTGGCGAATGCCGTACCGCATGTCGGTGTACCGTTTACGGAGGAAGGCGGCGAGGATGACGATGATTCGCCGATTGATATTGCCGGGCTTAACAGATTGCTCTTCAATGAGACTTTCGACAATGTGGCTTCGGGCAATGACTATGCCACGAGCGGCTCTTCCGTTGCATGGAACGGCAACGAGAACTTTGCGTCGGTCTCTTCTGCCTATTGTGCGGGAAAGGCTGTGAAGTTGGGCGCATCGAAGAAGCGCGGAGAGATAACCACAGTACCAATTCTATATGATGGCAGTCGTTTGCGTGTGGAAGTGGATGTGAAAGGGTGGACATCCGTGGAAGGAGAACTTTCCGTCTGCGTATCCGGAGCCGAAGAACAGACTGTGTCTTACTCTGCGAAAATAGATGATGCTTATGAGACAGTCTCTTTGATATTTACCGGTGTGTCGCAGAATCCGTCCGTGACGGTAGGCACAACAGCGAAAAGGTGCTTCTTGGATGGTGTGCGTGTGTATGGGGAAAGTGAAGCCAACGCTGTGAAAGGTGTCAGAGAGGATTTGATGTCGGACGATGCCTACTATACTCTTTCCGGACAGCGGCTCGCCTCTGAACCTTCGCGACGTGGGATATATATACATCATGGCAAGAAGATAGTAGTGAGATAATCATTGGTTGCTTCTGTCAGATGTGTCTTGTTTGATTGAATTAAATGCAATACAGATGACAACTGCATCCCAAAAGTCTTGAATGAGACTTTTGGGATGCAGTTGTTTTTTTTGACTGTTTTTTTATGGATAAAAGACTTTTGCAAGACAAAATGTCATAAAATAAGTCAATATTGCAGCGTGAACAATGCGGGCATACTGTTTGTTTCTATTAAGACGTGATAAAAAATATAGAAATAAACGAGAAACTTATATAAAGAAAGGAATAAACATGAACTTCAACAACTTTACAATCAAAGCACAGGAAGCAGTTCAAGAATCTGTAAACCTTGTGCAGCAGTATGGGCAGCAGGTCATAGAACCGGCGCACATCATGGCTGGGATACTTAAAGTTGGTGAGAATGTAACCAACTTCATATTCCAGAAGCTTGGTGTCAACACGCAAGCCTTCAGTAATATTATATTGAGTGAGGCTGCATCCAAGCCGAAGGTCAGCGGAGGAGAGCCTTATTTAAGCAGAGAAACCAACGAAGTGCTTCAGCGTGCCGTGGCACTGTCTAAAGACATGGGAGACGAATACGTTTCGCTTGAACCCATTGTGCTGGCTTTGTTGCTTGTAAACAGCAGCGTGTCCAAGATTATGAAGGACATGGGAGTGACAGAGAAAGAATTGCGCAAGGCCATCACTGAACTCAGGAACGGAGAGAAGGTGAAGAGTCAGTCGAGCGAAGACACTTACCAGTCCCTTTCCAAATATGCCACCAACTTGATAGAACAGGCGCGGAGCGGAAAACTGGACCCTGTGATTGGGCGAGATGAGGAGATAAGGCGGGTGCTGCAAATTCTGAGCAGACGAACCAAGAACAATCCTATACTTATCGGTGAACCGGGTGTGGGAAAAACCGCAATTGTCGAAGGGCTTGCGCATAGAATACTGCGTGGCGATGTTCCTGACAATCTGAAAGACAAGCAGCTTTATTCTCTGGATATGGGTGCGCTTGTTGCCGGTGCCAAATATAAAGGAGAGTTCGAAGAGCGTCTGAAAGCAGTGATAAATGAAGTCACAAAAAGCGAAGGGAATATCATTCTGTTTATAGATGAGATTCACACGCTTGTAGGAGCCGGAAAGGGCGAAGGCGCAATGGATGCAGCCAACATCTTGAAGCCGGCTCTTGCGCGAGGCGAACTGAGAAGTATTGGTGCGACCACGCTTGATGAATACCAGAAGTATTTTGAGAAGGACAAGGCACTGGAGCGGCGATTCCAAACTGTAATGGTCAATGAGCCGGATGTGCTCAGTACCATTTCCATATTGAGAGGATTGAAAGAACGTTATGAGAATCACCATAAGGTACGTATTAAAGACGAAGCCATCATTGCGGCGGTAGAGCTTTCCAACAGATATATTACAGAACGTTTTCTTCCGGACAAGGCTATTGACTTGATGGATGAGGCTGCGGCCAAGTTGCGTATGGAGCGTGACTCCGTTCCTGAGAATCTGGATGAGATTTCGCGCCATCTGAAACAGCTTGAAATTGAGCGCGAGGCGATAAAGCGTGAAGGCGACAAGGAGAAGCTGGACATGCTTAACAAGCAAATTGCAGACCTCAAAGAGGAAGAAAACTCCTATAATGCGAAATGGAAGGCGGAGCGTGAACTTGTCAACAAGATTCAGCAGAACAAACTTCAGATTGAACAATTGAAGTTTGAGGCCGAGCGTGCTGAGCGCGAAGGCAATTACGGACGTGTAGCTGAAATACGTTACGGTAAATTGCAGGCTCTTGAGGAGGAGATAAAGAAAATCCATGCGGAGCTGATGCAGGCTCAGGGCGCGAGTGCGATGATAAAGGAAGAAGTGACAAGCGATGATATTGCGGATGTGGTGAGTCGTTGGACGGGCATACCTGTGAGCAAGATGATGCAGAGCGAGCGCGAGAAGCTCTTGCGTCTTGAAGACGAACTGCACAAGCGTGTCATAGGTCAGGACGAAGCCATACAGGCTGTGAGCGATGCTGTACGTCGTAGCCGTGCGGGGCTGCAAGACCCTCGCCGTCCTATCGGGTCTTTCATCTTCTTAGGTACAACCGGTGTGGGAAAAACCGAACTGGCAAAGGCACTGGCAGACTATTTGTTTGATGACGAAACACTGATGACCAGAATTGATATGAGCGAATATCAGGAAAAGCATAGCGTGAGCCGTCTTATCGGTGCGCCTCCCGGATACGTGGGCTATGATGAGGGCGGACAGTTGACGGAAGCCGTCAGACGTAAGCCGTATTCCGTGGTGTTGTTCGACGAGATAGAGAAGGCGCATCCGGATGTCTTCAACATTCTCTTGCAGGTTCTTGACGACGGTCGTCTGACTGACAATAAAGGGCGTACCGTGAATTTCAAGAATACTATTATCATTATGACTTCTAATCTTGGAAGCCATCTGATACAGGAGAAGTTTGACAAATTGGCTGCTCTTCAGAAGTCCGGTACATTGTCGGCTGCACAACTTGGCATGAAGCGGGATGAAATCTCGGAAGAAGCGAAGAATGAAGTGCTTGCTATGCTCAAGCAGACCATACGTCCCGAGTTTCTCAACCGTATTGACGAGACCATCATGTTCTCTCCGCTCAATGAAGAGGAGATACGCAAGATTGTAGTTTTGCAGATTAACGGAGTGAGAAAGATGCTTTCGGAAAATGGAGTCAAACTGTGTGTGACGGATGCTGCCGTTGATTTTCTCTCGGCTGCCGGTTTTGACCCGGAGTTCGGAGCACGTCCTGTCAAGCGTGCGATACAGCGTTATCTGCTTAATGACCTGTCGAAGAAACTTCTTGCAGGGGGTATAGATAAAGACAAGGACATTATTGTGGATGCCTCCGATGGAGCACTTGTGTTTAGAAACTAAAGACGATAAGTTTTTATTTTTCCATTTGTTATAGAACACCCATATAATAGGGGTGCAGTATTTGCAGAATCCTCCGTCGCTTGCGGCGGAGGATTTTTGTGAATATAGACATGGGAATCAGAGGAAAATATGACAAATCAATTTTTCGTAATAAATTAAGACGCTGTTTGAAAATGATTATAAATTGCTGAATTCAAGTAGATAATGCAACGATTTCCTCGTATATATTTAGCAGGGTGTGTTCACAGACTCCTCATGTATATTTAGTGGGTGTGTTCACGGACTCCTCATGTATATTTAGCGGTTGTGTTCACAGATTCCTCATGTGTATTTAGCGGTTGTATTCACGGACTTCTCATGTATATTTAGCGGGGTGTTCTCGACAGACTCCTCCGTCGCTACCGCGCCACCTCCCCTAACTTAGGGGAGGAGCCAAGTTACCGTATTGGGTGTCAGTGCTATACATCCGCCTCATAGTCTTTTCAATCTATGGTATATAGGCTCCTCCCCTAAGCATTCTATGTTCCAATCCAAACAAAAAT
>JAJPZU010000103.1 GCA_021204165.1 Prevotellaceae bacterium | reverse complement strand
ACACCGCGGTGTGCAAAAATTTTCACCGCGGTGAAAATTTAAAAACACTGCGGTGTAAATTCGGGAGAACCACACCAAAGTATAACAAATGCAAACAAATCACCCAAAATCATAACATTATTTCACAATCAAAAAGGCTCTCAAAAAATACGCGTAGAATGCCCGAAGTCCGATAAAAGTTCGGCACGCTTCATTTTGACGCGTGCCAGAGGGCTTGGGATTTTAACATTTGACAAAATCAAAAAGTAAGCATTCTGACACAAAACAACCAAAACAGAATCAAAAACAGTCGAATATGCTATCATTTTGTCAAAACCGGATACCCCTCAAAAAAACGATGTCAAAAAATTTTTTATGGAGCCTCAATTCCATAATGAACAGTACTCTTGGTACATACACTTGTTCTGAAATCACCCCGATAAAAACATGACAAAAAATCCTCTCAAAAGTTTCTGAAAATACTTTAAGCAACTTCTAAAATCTGTATCTTTGCATATCCTTTTTAAATAAAAGCAACTGATGCAGGAATTATGAGTGACGGAAATTTCAACAGGGCTTTGCTCCCGAAAAATGAACTGTCGGCAGGCTTGAGAGCCGGAAAGACACAGATGAGGGTGAAGGCTGAGGCAGCCTTCGATGTGGTGCTTGAAACTTTTTTGCAGGGAGAGACAGACGAGAGGAAGGCGGAAATGAAAAAGAGGTTCATGGACATGCTGAGAGCGTAAAACCGGAGGTGCTGAAGGTTTGGGCAATTGCCGGGTTGCTCCGGGAAAACAGCGTGGCGGAATGCGTCTGCCGTGCCTTGTACTTTTCGGCGGAATGATGTTTTTTTGACTTTTTCCTTTATTTCTTTGTTAAATTCTTGTAAATAATTTACATTTGCAAAAATAAGAGGTGTGGACTTGAAGCTCATGCCGTTTGTTGGTTTCTGTACAGTTTTGGACTGTATGGCATGATGGAATCTAAGACGAAAGAACTACTAATTAATAAATAACTTAAATTCAACATTTTATGTGGTTATGTAACTCATCAATCGGAAGAAAAGTAGTTATGTCAGTCACTGGTATAGCACTTATCCTCTTCCTTACGTTTCATGGATGCATGAACGTAGTGGCACTCATCTCTGGAGAGGCTTACAACATGATTTGTGAATTTCTCGGTGCAAACTGGTATGCGGTAGTTGCCACTGCCGGACTTGCAGCACTGACAGTGATTCACATTCTCTATGCTTTTTGGCTTACGCTCCAGAATCGTAAGGCTCGCGGAAACAATCGCTATGCCGTGACAAGCAAACCTGAAAAGGTGGAATGGGCATCTCAGAACATGCTCGTGCTGGGTATCATTGTGGTGCTCGGTATGCTTCTTCACCTCTTCAACTTCTGGTACAACATGATGCTTCCGGAACTTCTGTACGGAAAATTCGATGCGATGATGGCTGCACAGGCCAACGGTGTTCCGGCTCCCGGCGACGGATATGCTTGGATTAGATTTACATTCTCATGCCCTGTGTATGTAGTGCTCTACATCGTATGGCTTGCAGCATTGTGGTTCCACCTCACTCACGGTTTCTGGAGTGCTATTCAGACAATCGGATGGAGCGGACACATCTGGTTCAACCGTTGGAAGACGATTGGCAACATCTATGTTACAATACTTGTGCTTATGTTCCTCGCTGTGGTTCTCGGATTTGCATTCTGCGGATCATGCGGCAGTGCATGTTGCTAATTAAAAGACAAGAGAGTCTGCACCCTTCCGGAACTCTTTCCGGTTGTTGCCGGTAGAAAAAAAGGAAGTGTGTGAGGGAAGACCTTGATGCCCGGAGCTGCCCCGACACAGGGACGGTGACGTGGAAGGGCCTCTTGAAAATTCAAAACTAAAAAACAAAATTATCATGTCTATCATAGATTCAAAAATTCCAGAGGGACCGGTAGCTGAGAAATGGACTAACTATAAGGCTCACCAGCGTCTGGTAAACCCGAAGAACAAGCTAAAGCTTGATGTGATTGTAGTTGGTACTGGTCTTGCCGGTGCTTCAGCAGCTGCTTCTCTCGGAGAGATGGGCTTTAATGTCTATAATTTCTGTATTCAGGACTCTCCGCGCCGTGCACACTCTATTGCTGCACAGGGAGGTATTAATGCAGCCAAGAACTATCAGAACGACGGCGACTCTGTATATCGCCTCTTCTATGACACAGTAAAGGGCGGCGACTATCGTGCTCGTGAAGCAAATGTTTACCGCCTTGCGGAAGTCAGCAACGCCATCATCGACCAGTGTGTGGCACAGGGTGTTCCTTTCGCCCGTGAATATGGCGGCACGCTTGCAAACCGCTCATTTGGCGGTGCGCAGGTTTCACGTACTTTCTATGCAAAGGGCCAGACAGGTCAGCAGCTTCTTCTCGGTGCTTATTCCGCACTTTCTGCTCAGGTGAATGCCGGCAAGGTGAAGCTCTACTGCCGCTATGAAATGTTGGATGTCGTAATCATCGACGGCCGTGCGCGCGGTATCATTGCAAAGAATCTCGTGACAGGAAAGCTGGAGCGTTTCTCTGCTAATGCTGTCGTTATCGCTACCGGTGGCTACGGAAATACATACTTCCTCTCTACAAACGCAATGGGATGTAACGTGACAGCCGCTATGGCTTGTTACCGCAAGGGCGCATACTTCGCAAACCCTTGCTATGTGCAGATTCACCCTACTTGTATCCCTGCGCATGGCGACAAGCAGTCGAAGCTCACTTTGATGTCAGAGTCTCTCCGTAACGACGGACGAATCTGGGTGCCGAAGAAGCTGGAGGATGCAAAAGCTTTGCAGGCAGGTACTAAGAAGGGAAGCGACATTCCGGAGGAAGACCGCGACTATTACTTGGAGCGTCGTTATCCTGCATTCGGTAATCTCGTGCCTCGCGACGTGGCAAGCCGTGCAGCAAAAGAGCGTTGCGACAAGGGCTATGGTGTGAACAATACCGGTCTTGCCGTATTCCTCGACTTCTCAGAAAGTATCGAGCGTCTCGGCATAGATGTCATCCTGCAGCGTTATGGCAACCTCTTCGACATGTATGAGGAGATTACAGACGTTAATCCGGGCGAGATGGCAAACGAGATTAACGGCATGAAGTATTACAATCCGATGATGATATTCCCTGCAATCCACTATACAATGGGTGGTATCTGGGTTGACTATGAGCTTCAGACTACTATCCCGGGTCTGTTCGCCATCGGTGAATGTAACTTCTCTGACCACGGTGCAAACCGTCTCGGTGCGTCTGCACTTATGCAGGGACTTGCTGACGGATATTTCGTTCTTCCTTATACTATCCAGAACTATCTGGCAGATCAGGCTATCTGGCCTCGTATCTCAACAGATGCTCCTGAGTTCGTAGAAGTGGAGAAGGCTACAGAGGCTCGTATCCAGAAGCTTATGAACATCAAGGGTAAGCGCAGTGTGGATTCAATTCACAAGGAACTCGGTCATATCTGCTGGGAGTACATCGGAATGGGTCGTACAGCAGAAGGCTTGAAGGAAGGTATCAAGAGAATCGATGCTTTGCGCAAGGAATTTGAGTCTAACCTCTTCATTCCGGGAAGCCGCGAAGGATTGAATGTCGAACTTGACAAGGCTGTTCATCTTGACGACTTCATCACGATGGGTAAACTGATTGCATACGATGCACTCAGCCGTAACGAGAGCTGCGGCGGTCACTTCCGTGAAGAATACCAGACTGAGGAAGGCGAGGCTAAGCGCGATGATGCCAACTATTTCTATGTGGGCTGCTGGAAGTATCAGGGCACAGACGAGGCTGCTCCTGAGCTTATCAAGGAACCGCTTGAGTATGAGGCTATAAAAGTACAGACAAGAAATTATAAGAATTAGTAAACGAATCGAGACAATTTTGTCAATTTGTTTGCTTGTCAACTTGTTTACTCAAAAATAACAGAACAATGGATAAGAATATATCATTCACAATAAAATACTGGAAGCAGAATGGCCCTAAGGATCAGGGACATTTTGAATCACGTCAGATGAAAGACATTCCGGGTGATACATCATTCCTTGAGATGCTTGACATCCTCAATGAAGAACTCGTAGAAGAGGGAAAAGAACCGTTTGTGTTCGACCATGACTGCCGTGAGGGTATCTGCGGCATGTGTTCGCTTTACATCAACGGAACTCCGCATGGTAAGACTGAACGCGGTGCAACTACATGCCAGCTTTACATGCGTAAGTTCAAGGACGGCGACACCATCACTGTGGAACCGTGGCGTTCTGCCGGTTTCCCTGTAATCAAAGATTGCATGGTTGACCGTACTGCATTCGACAAGATTATGCAGGCTGGCGGTTATGTCAGTGTACGTACCGGTGCTCCTCAGGATGCAAATGCCATATTGATTCCGAAGCAGGATGCTGACGAGGCAATGGATTGTGCTTCTTGTATCGGTTGCGGTGCGTGTGTCGCTGCGTGCAAGAATGGCTCTGCAATGCTTTTCGTTTCTTCAAAGGTGAGCCAGTTGGCACTCCTTCCGCAGGGACGTCCGGAGGCTGCAAAGCGTGCAAAGGCAATGGTGGCAAAGATGGACGAACTTGGCTTCGGTAACTGTACGAACACTCGTGCTTGTGAAGCTGTCTGCCCTAAGTGCGAGACCATCACGAACATTGCGCGTCTGAACCGTGAGTTCATCAAGGCAAAACTTGCTGACTAACCGTTAGGCGGAGGATGCCGGCGCAGCTTGCCTCCTGCTATGTTGCAGATGCAGTGGCGCACTTCGCGCTCCGCTGAATCGGATTGTATATATTAAGGGATAGGTCTGCTTGCAGGCCTGTCCCTTTTGCCTGTCTGTGTCTCATCTTGGATTTCCGGTGAGAAAGTGACATGTCCGGATTGTTTAACCGCAGGTTACGGATTGCTCAACCACAGATTCCGGATTGTTTAACCACAGACATGGATTATTCAACCGCAGGTACCGGATTGCTCAACCGTGGGTTCCGGATTGTCCAACCACAGGTTACAGATTGTTTAACCGTCTTTTTATTAATAGTTTATAGGAGATTTTAGGAATGCAGGAACTTCCACAAGATCCGATGATGCTTTTCAGCGTCATCAACATGAAACTGCGTGACATGTACAGTTCACTGGATGAATTGTGTGATGATATGCACATAGACAAAGGCGAACTTTGTCACCGCCTTGCTTCGGCGGGATTTGAATATAGCGAGGCAAATAACAAGTTTTGGTGATTCTGGCAGTTCAGCTGATTAGGTCTGTTTGCGGTTGTGCGTGCTTGTGCGTCTGTTCCGCAAACGTGCTGCACAGAATCTTCTGAAAAAATGTGGCTGCAAAACAAAAAAAGCCGCAAGTCCGATGAGGATTTGCGGCTTAATTCGTTTAGCACTTCAGAACGAAGATTACTTACGAAGACCGAGAGCCTTGATGATGGCGCGGTAACGCTCGATGTCTTTGTTCTTCAAGTAAGTCAACATCTTACGACGGCGACCTACGAGTTTAACAAGTGCTCTGTTTGTTGTATAATCTTTGTGATTGGCCTTAACATGTTCGGTCAAACGGCTAATACGGTATGAAAACAATGCTATCTGGCTTTCGCATGAGCCAGTATCAGTGTTAGACTTTCCGTACTGGCTAAAGATTTCTTGCTTTTTAGCAGCATCTAAGTACATAACTGAGTTTTTTGTTGATTAATTATAAATTATTATTTGCATTTGCGAGTGCAAAGGTACGCATATTTCGCGAATTATCAATCATATATGAGAAAAAAAGCTAACTTTGCAGCCGAAAAAAGTAAGATTCGGCATGACAAATGTATGATTCTTGCTCGGGCATGAATATTGAAGCGTTTCCGGCTGTCTTTTCTCTTGTGTCGGATAGTTCGGACAATTATTCAACCTTCTTCGGGCAATGACACTTTCTCTGCTGAATCTGTCTTATATTAAGGTATAAAAGAAACAATATGCAGGACATCAGAAACATTGCGATTATTGCGCACGTCGATCATGGGAAGACGACTTTGGTTGATAAGATGCTGCTTGCCGGAAATCTTTTCCGTGAGAATCAGCAGACCGGAGATTTGATATTGGATAACAATGAACTTGAGCGTGAAAGAGGTATAACGATTCTTTCAAAAAACGTATCCATAAACTATAAGGGAGTTAAAATCAATGTGATAGATACTCCGGGACACAGCGACTTCGATGGCGAAGTGGAGCGTGTGCTCAACATGGCCGACGGCTGTATTCTGCTTGTCGATGCTTTTGAAGGTCCTATGCCTCAGACTCGTTTCGTTCTTCAGAAGGCTCTGGAGATTGGGCTGAAGCCTGTTGTTGTCGTGAACAAAGTGGATAAGCCTAACTGCCGTCCGGAGGAAGTTTATGAGATGGTCTTCGATCTTATGTGCAGTTTGAATGCCACGGAAGAGCAGCTGGACTTCCCTGTTGTCTATGGTTCTGCAAAGAACGGATGGATGAGCGAGGACTGGCAGACTCCGACCAATGACATCACTTATTTACTTGACACCATCATCAAAACGATTCCGGCTCCTCAGCGTCTGGAGAGCACACCGCAGATGCTCATCATGCCTCTTGACTATTCTACATATACAGGACGTATTGCTGTGGGACGTGTACATCGCGGAACTCTCAAAACCGGTATGAACATTACGATATGCCATCGTGACGGTTCGCAGGAGAAGACGAAAATCAAGGAGATACACACATTCGAAGGAATGGGACACAGGGCTGCGGAAGAGGTGTCAAGCGGTGATATTTGTGCAGTGATAGGACTTACCAATTTTGAAATCGGTGATACTATCTGCGACTTTGAGACTCCTGAACAACTGCCGACCATCAGCATCGATGAGCCAACGATGTCTATGCTTTTCACCATAAACAATTCGCCGTTCTTCGGCAAAGAAGGCAAGTTCTGCACGAGCCGTCATATCGGAGACCGCTTGCGGAAAGAACTTGAGAAGAACCTTGCTCTTCGCGTGGAGGCAAAAGAAGACTCCACAGACAGCTGGATTGTTAGCGGACGCGGAGTGCTGCATCTTTCTGTACTTATCGAGACAATGCGCCGTGAGGGCTATGAGTTGCAGGTGGGTCAGCCGCAGGTTATCTATAAGGAGATAAACGGAGTTAAGTGCGAGCCTATTGAAGAACTGACCATCAATGTTCCTCAGGATTTCTCAAGCAAGATGATAGACATGGTTACGCGCCGTAAGGGCGAAATGTTGTCTATGGAAGCTCAGGGCGACAGAGTGAACATCGAATTTGAGATACCTTCGCGCGGAATCATCGGCTTGCGTACCAACGTGCTGACTGCAAGTCAAGGCGAGGCCATCATGGCACACCGCTTCAAGAACTATCAGCCGTACAAGGGCGATATGGTGCGCAGAACAAACGGCTCTATGATTGCCATGGAAACCGGTACTGCCGTAGCTTTTGCCATCGATCATTTGCAGGATCGCGGTAAGTTCTTCATTTTCCCTCAGGACAAAGTGTATGCGGGACAGGTTGCCGGCGAACATGTGCATGAGAACGACCTTGTGGTGAACGTAACCAAAGCAAAACAGCTTACGAATACTCGTGCTTCCGGTACAGACGACAAGGCGCGCATCATCCCGCCGGTAGTTCTTTCTTTGGAAGAAGCTCTTGAATATATAAAGGCGGATGAGTACGTGGAGGTGACTCCTAAGAGTATGCGTATAAGAAAAGTGATACTCGACCATTTGGAGCGCAAGCGCAACAACCGCAGCGAGGCATAAGCTTGCAGATTATTTCGTGAAGAAAAATAAAAATGGGAATCCTTTTGAATGTCATGCGTGAAGCTGCATTCAAAAGGATTTCTTTTGCTGCTTAGAATCTTTGTTGTTGCCGTTGATGTGAATTTAGCTCATTTGTATGAATATTTTTTTTAGTTGGCTATCGGTTGTATGAATGTAGGATTTTAATAGACTCCTCTGTAAATCTGTGTCTGAGAAATGCTCTATTATAAATATTTTTTTATATGTTTTTTAACAAAATTTATTTCTGACAAAAAGACAACAAATTCGGCTGTTTTATTTTAAATTGCAACACTTTGCAACCGAATACTTACTTTTTGATTTCGCCAAATGTTAAAATTCCAAGCCCTCTGGCACGCGTCAAAATGAAGCGTGCTGAACTTTTATCGGAGATCGGGCATTCTACGCGCATTTTCCAAAGCCGCCGGAGATTGTGAAATAGTGTTGCGATTTCGCGCTGCTTCTTAACATTTGTTGTATTTCGGTTCGCTGTTCATGAATTTTCAGCGCAGTGTTTTTAAAATTTCACCGCGGTGAAATTTTTTTCACACCGCGGTGAAGTTTTAAAATCACCGCGGTGA
>JAJPZU010000005.1 GCA_021204165.1 Prevotellaceae bacterium | reverse complement strand
TAAAAAATTTTGTTATGGGAGTGTTTTTGAAATATATTTACAGACTTCTTCTTTAGCATTCTTAGTCCCTTTGTAGTAATGACTTTGGGAAATTATCTGATTTCAAGATGACGACTTGGCGATTATGCAATTTTCAATCTTTTGCGGTCAAATGACTCTTTATTTCATAGAGGTAATACAATTCTTTGATACTGTAACCGGTTTATTCCGGCTTATAAGTTGCGCAATTTAATTGTTGGTTGTATTTTTGTGGATAAGAAAAAGTTCTATTGATATGAAGTTTGTATAGACAAATAGAAGGATGCGATTATCTGCGGGCTGTATTGGCATTACTTGTATAGAGATTGTAGCCCTATATATTTTTTTGAAGTTGTGGATTTATATGTGAATGGCACGAAAAATACCGATACATTATCTCAAAGAGAACTCCAATCTTGATGCAGAAGTGGTTCATCTTCTTCCAAGGAGTGACAGATGGAATAAACTGGGTGACTTTGAAACGCATATTGACGATTGTTTCACAATCATACTCGTAACGAAAGGGAGCGGTTTCACCGAAGTCGATTTCCGTACAGTAACGCTTTCAGAAGGCGAACTCGGAATCATCGCTCCCGGTCAGATTCATGCCGATGTGCAGGTCAAGGATTGTGAGGCTTGGATGTTGCGGATGTCTCCGGACATGATAGATGATGACTATTACCGTCTGCTCGATGAGTATTCGCTTATGGGCGATACCATCCTACTCACAGAGAACACCCGGAAAGTGTTGTGTTCCGCCATGGAACTACTGTCGTGTTTTCTCATTGATATGGATGAGAACCGGCAGATGAAAACAGTAATATTCAATATGTTGAATGTTATTCTTGGCATCATAACCCCGGAGTTGGTAAAGCGCGACAGACAATCGACTCTTCGTTCTGTTGAGATAACGGCAAAGTTTAAAAGACTGCTACCGCAATTTGTGAAATCACAAAAGAGACCGTCCTTTTATGCAGAACGGCTTTGTATCTCGGAAGTATATCTGAATGAGGTTGTAAAGAAAAGCACGGGGAGAACTCCCTCGGAATGGATTTCCACGTTCATCATACTGGAAGCCAAGCGAATGTTGCGCTCAACCACACTTACGGTAAAGGAAATTGCGCATGAGCTGGGGATTGAAGACCATGCCTATTTTTCAAGACTATTCAAGAAGAACACAGACATGACACCATTGGAGTTTAGGCGCAGATACCTTAAATAGTCCAATGATTACCGATTGTCGTCCATTTACACCGCTCATTTCCCATTGTAAATTTGCACTTGATAAAAGGTAACTTATACAATGGAAAAAATGAACAGACAATTTACATTATTATGCTTTCTGCTTTCCGTGCTTCAAGGTGTGAGCCAGAATCCGGCGCAGAATATAACAGGTCGTGTCATTGACGCAGCCACGGAGGAGGGTCTGCCTTTCAGTACCGTAAAGATTTCATACGAAAGTCTTGAGGTGTTGACCGACAGCCTCGGATATTTCACTTTCAGAGAGATTCCTGTCGGTCGCTATGAACTCAATGCCTCGTATATGGGGTATGCACCGGTCATAGTCAAGGATGTCGTAGTGACTTCATCGAAAGAAACAATAGTGGAGATACCGCTTCAGGAAAGAATGACCGAACTTGGCGAAGTGGTTGTCACTCCAAAGGTAATAAAGTATATGCCGCTCAACAATATGAATTTGTCAAGCGGCAGGATGCTGAGCGTGGAAGAAGCGGGACGATTTGCCGGCGGTCTTGACGACCCGGCGCGTCTGGCCGGTGCCTTTGCCGGTGTCGCAACCAATATCGGCGACAACGGAATCACCATACGCGGCAACGCACCAAAACTGATGCAATGGAAACTTGAAGGTGTGGAAATTCCCAATCCCAACCATTTCGGTGAAGTCGGAGGGTTCGGCGGCGGCGGTCTCACTGCATTAAGCAGCCTTGTTCTCGGAAATTCGGATTTCTTGACAGGCGCATTTCCAGCTGAATATGGTAATTCACTTGCCGGTGTGTTCGACTTGAAACTCCGCACAGGCAATAACAGCCGCCGGGAATATACAGCATCGCTCGGTACAATGGGTATAGACCTGTCCTCGGAGGGACCGTTCAAGAAAGGCGGCAAAGCATCGTATCTGTTCAACTATCGCTACTCTACGCTTTGGATGATTTCAAGTTTTCTTCCCGATGGTGCCGGTCAGGGCATGAAATATCAAGACCTCTCCTTCAAACTGAATTTCCCCACAAAAAAAGCCGGTACATTCTCCGTGTGGGGGCTTGGGCTGATTGACGGTAACAAAGAGAATCCTGAAACTGATAAAGATGAGTGGGAATATGAATCGGACAGAGAGTTCTTCAACACCTCAATATGGATGGGCGCAATCGGTGTCAACCATAAATACAGACTGAATGAGTCCGTCCAATTCAACACGACAATTGCCGGGACTTACAACGGCATCGATTCTCATCAAGACGTTCTTGATGACGAACTTATGGAACATCCGGACCACATCATCAAGAAGAATAATTACAACCTTGTGCTGAACAGCTTTATGAACAGCAAACTGGGACATATCGGTAGCAATCGCACAGGTATAGTCGTCACCGGAATGTTTTATGACATGTTGCTCAGAAATTCAGAAAAGCTTGGCGGCGAGATGAAAACGACAGCCAATGAAGAGGGCGGCAGTGCTTTGCTCGAAGCCTACACCGAGTTCTCGTTGTCTCCCTCATGGCGGTGGCGGATTAACCCGGGCATTCATCTGCAATATTTCGCGCTGAACAATCATTATGCAATCGAACCGCGCATGGCTGTGAAGTTTATCGCCAATCAAAAACAGTCGCTTACTTTTTCCTACGGCAATCACAGCCGTACCGAATTGCTCAATTACTATTTCACGCGCAATGACAAGGGCGGACTGATAAACAAGAATCTGGATTTTACACGCGGTCACCATTTCGTGCTGACCTACGACTGGAACATCGGCAATGACTTGCATCTTCGTGTTGAGCCGTATGTGCAGTTGCTCTATAAAGTGCCGGTTGTAGCAGGAAGTTCTAATTCTTTACTAAACAACAAGGATGACTGGTTCATCACCGACAAGTTCGAGAGCACCGGCAGGGGGTTGAACTATGGTCTTGAAGCGACATTCGAGAAATACATGTCGAATGGCTGGTACTTCATGTTCACAGGTTCTGTCTTCAGTTCCCGTTACAAAGGCGGCGACGGTGTCTGGCGCAATACACGCTACAACCGCAACTACCTTTTCAATCTTCTTGGCGGCAAGGAGTGGATGGTGGGGAAAAACCGTAGAAACGTTTTCGGAGCCAATGCCCGTGTGACATTCCGTGGTGGTGACAGATATTCTCCGATTCTCGCACATGAATCCATTACGACACAAGAAGTGATATTTGACGAGAGGTTGGCCTATAGCCGGCAGCTCAAGCCCGTATTATGGGCCGACTTCTCAATATATTACCGCACCAACCGCCTCAAGACTTCACGCGAGTTTGGATTAAAATGGCTCAATGCCACATTCTATGACGAATATCTTGGGCATGAATACAATTTTAAGACAGGCAGGGTTGAGGAGTACCGCGACGGTATCTGTATGCCCAATCTGTATTATAAGATTAGTTTCTGAGTTTATGGATAATAAGGTGTTTGGCTTCATTCTTCCGTTTGTTTGAGGTTATTCCGGCATTTTTCCCTATCTTTGCTCTTCCATAAAATCAATTAAAACAAAAAGACATTTATGAAAATAATCAGATTGCTGTTGCTTGTCCTTGCGACAATGACGTTTTGTAGTGCCGGTGCAAAAAAATATCCGGAGATAAAATTTGAAAAAACCACAATTGATTTCGGAGTGTTTTCGCAAGATGACCCTGTACAGAAGTGCGTATTTAAGTTCACGAATACAGGAAAAGGAAAGCTTGTGATAAACTATGTCCATGCCTCATGCGGATGTACTGTGGCGGAGTTCCCGAAGGACTTTATCTCTCCCGGCGCATCTGGCGAGATTGTGGTTACATACGATGGTACCGGAAGAATGCCGGGACGTTTTAAGAAGCACGTACAGATATTCACGAATTGCAAGAATGATCTTACACGTATTTTTATTCAAGGAGAGATGTCTGCGCTAAAGAAGGAAGTATTGGATAAGAAGCAGGGCAAGTGACGGGGGACTTATACGTTCCTTTGCTAAAGGTTTGGGCAGAGAACGATTGAGTTCTGCTTGCTTTAAGTTGGAAAAGAAAAAAGAGGAAGACGAGAGCGAAGACAAGGCTCTTTCGGTAAAGGCTGCTGATGTGAAGAAAGCCATCAAGAATGCAAAAACTGACGGAACAAGCGTGGCTGAGCTGACCATCTTGAAGCAATGGCTGAAACTGTCAAACGAAAAAGATGACCTCAGTAAGACTCTAAAAATGAAACGCAACGAGCTTACTGATGCCGTAGTGAAGAAATATGCCGCACTCACCGAAGACGAAATAAAGACACTCGTTATACAGCGTAAGTGGCTTGCAAGCATCATCAGCGGTTGTGAGGCTCTTATGCAGACCGTTACTCACCGTATATCTTCTGACGTTACAACTCTTGTGGAGCGTTATGAAACAACTTTGCCGGAATTGGCTCAAGATGTAACGAAGTATGAGGACGAGGTTAAAGGCTATCTGAAGGAGATGGGATTCAACTTATAAACAGGTCATGGATTATGCAAGCTGAAAGTCAAAACATAGAATACAAAGAGTCATGGCGTGACGAATATCTGAAATGGATATGTGGTTTCGCCAATGCTCAGGGCGGTCGTATATACAGAGGTGTCAATGACGATAAAGAAGTGATAGGACTACCCGATGCCAAAAGACTGATGGAAGATATTCCAAACAAAATAATCAATTACCTTGGTATTGTGGAAGATGTGAACCTATTGGTCAAAGACAACAAGGAATATATTGAGATTGTTGTGTCACCGAGCAATATGCCAATAGCCTACAAGGGTGCTTATCACTATCGTAGTGGCTCAACCAAACAAGAACTGAAAGGGCTTGCCCTCCAGCAATTCATTATGAAAAAGATGGGACGGTCATGGGATGATATTCCTGTTTATGGCGCAACCATCAATGATATTGACCGTCAGGCAGTTGACTTCTTTCTGCGCAACAGCATAAGGGCTGGACGTATGAATGAGGAAGAAGCCAATGCTTCTACAGAAGACGTTCTCCGCAATTTAGGATTATTCACCAACGAAGGTGAGTTGAAGAATGCCGCCATCCTGCTTTTCGGCAAGAATGTCCGCCAATCATTCCCGTCCGCCGATTTCAAGATAGGACGTTTCCATACTGATGAAAGCGACCTTATTATACAAGATGACGTGGAAGGAAATATCATGCAGATGGCAAACCGTGTGATGGAGCTTCTACGCTCCCGCTATCTCATATCACCCATCCATTACGAGGATATGCAGCGCATAGAGCAGTTGGAAATTCCCGAAAAGGCTTTGCGTGAGTTGATATACAACGCCATCTCTCATAAGGATTATACAGGTCCTGCCATTCAGATGCGTGTCTATGACCGCAGCATAGAACTTTGGAACTTCGGTTTGCTGCCCGAACAGCTTACTCCTGCCACTCTGTTGCAGCAACATTCTTCTTATCCTCGCAACCGCAATATTGCGAATGTTTTCTACAAGGCCGGCTTCGTGGAGTCGTGGGGACGTGGTTTCAAAAAGATTGCCGAGGAGTTCGAAAGAGCCAATATGCCATTGCCTACGATTGAAGAAACCGGTGGCGGCATTAAGGTAACTATCAAGCGTAAGACTATTGATGAGATTATAGCAGGACGAGACGGAGAAAGCAGAAACTTTCCAGAAATGAATGGCGGTAATACCAAGAACAATGGCGGTAATGTGGCGGTAATGAAATTGTCTAATCGTCAGAGACTTATCGTATCTCTAATTGTCAAACAGCCTTCCATTACCGCCAAACAAATGGCGGTAATGACAGATATTCCTCAACGTACCATAGAGCGTGAACTTTCAGTTTTACAAAAGTCAGAAATACTATACCGTATAGGAGCACCTCGTACAGGCAAATGGGTGATTGCTGAACAAATGATTAAGGAGTAAAACGAGGAGTGCGTGTAGTTAAAAATCAACAAAATGCCGAAGGTGAATTTCCAGTATTCCAAAATACGAATATGCCACTCGGATTTTTTGGCAACTATAATGTTGACGAATGTGCTCCTTTCGTAATAATTGGAGGTTCGGCAGGCCAGATTGGAATATGTTACACCAAGTATTGGGCAGCTGACGATTGCGCCTATTTCGAATGCTCTAATATGATAATCAAAGATTTTTTATCACCATGATTGATTCAGTGTTATGACCTCATATTAAAATACGTGACAAATTTATCCTATTCCTCAAAATTCTGCTTTACCTAAATTACGGACAAATTTATCCTTTTTACAGATTGTAGATGAATCAGTTTCCGTCATTCCTTATTGTGCTTTATATTTTTCTATCTGATAAAAATAGTAGTGCGTACCTTTGCGATTCAAGAATATGACAATAATAAAAAACGACGATGATGTTTGCAAATTTCAAGGGCTATATGTTGGCAGCCGTTGCTGCGGCTGCTTACGGTACTAATCCTGCGTTTGCCGTGCCGCTGTATGAGCATGGCATGAACCCCAATTCAGTTTTGTTTTTCAGGTATCTTCTTGGTGTTCCGATTCTTGCAATAATCATGTTTGCAAGAGGAGCGCCGTTTGGTCTCAGGAAGAACCAGATAGCTCCGACAGCTCTTCTTGGCATACTGATGTCGCTTTCTTCCTTGGCTTTGTTCGAGAGCTATAAATACATGAACTCGGGAATAGCGTCCACACTGCTGTTCGTTTATCCGATAATGGTGGCGGTCATGATGATATTTCTGTTTCATGAGAAATTCAAGATAACCGTTGCCTTTTGTCTGGGCATCATGAGTGCAGGACTTGCTTTGCTTATGAACCGACAGGAAGGTCAGTCGCTCAGCATGTACGGATGTCTGCTTGTGATGGTTTCTGCTTTGACATACGCGTTCTATATTATTTTTGTCAATGTGTCGAAAGTGATAAAGTCAGTACCGACCACCAAACTGCTTTTTTATGTATTGTGCTGGGGATGTGTGGTCTATGTGGCATTGATTCCCCTTGGCTGCGAACTGGTGCTGCCTGCCGAACATGCAGACTGGCTCAATCTCGTTGCATTAGCTGTGATACCTACGGTATTGTCGCTGGCATGTACAACCAAGGCGATTCAGATTGTAGGTTCGACACCGACCGCCATATTGGGAGCATTGGAACCTGTGTCGGCTGTGATTCTGAGCGTCACTGTCTTGGGGCAGACCGTGACGCTCAGAGAAATAATCGGTGGAATACTGATAGTGACAGCCACCACTATTGTAATCGGAGATAAGTCGATAGAGAAGGCTGTCCTGCATGTGCGAAAAATGTTTCCGAAGGTTCGCTTGAAATAGTGCCGCCGGAATGTTAGCGGCTATTTCGTAATTATCTGGTTGAAATAAGGATAAGGAATTTCGATGTTCTCTTTGTCGAAACGCTCCTTGACGGCCTTGAAAGAGTCGCATTTCAGAACAAACGCATTGCTCGCGCTGCTTGCCCATGCGTATGCCCGCAAGGTGATGGAAGAGTCGCCCAGAGTGATGACACGTATAATGACCTTAGGCACCCCCGACTCTATATCGGCCTGCGTGCGGCGGTCTATCAGCAAAGGGTTTTTCTCTATCTCGTTCCGCATGACATCGATACACCGGTCGAGATTCTCGTTATACCCTACTCCCACTTCAATGAAAGAGCAGGTAGCCGTGTCGCCGAGAGTACTGTTGAAGATGGCGCTGCTGTTGATTTTTGAGTTCGGCACAATGACAAGGCGGTTGTCGGAACATCTGATGACAGTATGGCGCAGTGTAATCTCTGTCACAGTGCCGATGATTTGTGAATCAAGTTCTATGAAGTCGCCAATACGGAACGGTTTGCCCACAATGATGAATATGCCCCCGACAAAGTTTGACAGTGCTTCCTGCGAGGCGAGACCTACTGCCATGGCAAGGATTCCGGCACTGGCAAGGATGGATGTTCCTATTTTTTCGAGAGCGGGAATGAGCGAAAGTATGGAGGCCACACCAAGAATATACACGATGGTCGTGACCACTCGCATGATGAACTTGCCACTGGTTTCGTCTAAAGCCCTCTTGGCTTTTCGGCTTTGCCACCTTTTGTACATGAAGTTAGCAAGCCAAAGGATAAACTTGATAAAAATAAGGATGACCACTGCTTTTATGCAGAAGATGATAGGGTCCTTGAGCGAGACCCCCAGAATTTGATAGTCGGACAATTCGTTCCAGTTGTCCAGTTTTTCTAAAAAGCGCATGTTTTTTGTTCCTTTATATGTAATACATTTCTTATAACAAACTTTACGAATATTATTTTCGTTACCT
>JAJPZU010000063.1 GCA_021204165.1 Prevotellaceae bacterium | reverse complement strand
TTGTATATTTGAATGGCTTTGCGCCCCCGTATGACATGAAAAATCGTCGGCCGGGGGAGCAATGCCTGTTCTTTTTTCATATCTGAATGAGAACGTACTATGAAATATTCATCAAATCTTACTCTTTTCAAAAGAAAGTATTAGTCATACCATGTCTTATACATCTATGAAACAAGAAAGACTATTCCGGCATTAAGGCAGTTCTAAGAATCAGAGTCGTTGCTCCGATAGTAATTATTGCTCCGTCTTCCAAGACAACTCTGTCCGTATCACGCAAAATATCATTCATGTAAAACGTGCCTGTATCACTTGGTGCATCTCTTAATATATACTGCAACTTTCCTTTCTTATTACGAGACACCGTTATCGTACAATGGTAAGTATCAATACTCGGATCTCTTGTTTCTATGGGTTTGTTTATATTGGTTCCTTTCAGGTAACGACCAAAATGATTTTCACCCAAATCCAGCGGGATAACTTGTTTAAATGCAAACTTATTCTCCACAACTACAATGCTTCCATAATCTTTCTGATATGCCTGCTCATCAAGAGTTTTCTCCTGATGTATATCCGTAAGCTTAGACTTGCCAATTCTTATGGAAAATTCCTTCTTACACTGTTGACACACAAATACCAAAGACTGTCCTTCCACATATTTAGTTTCATCAAATACTATATATGTGTCACACTTAGGGCATCTGACTCTCTTCATATAATAAATATGAAATAATATTGTTATACCGATTAAATCTTAAGAATCCAAGCTTCCTTGAAAGCAGGATTCTGCTTACGAAGAACATTCAAGGAGTCAGCAGCCTCATCCTTTGAGGCATATCCGGAATAAATAATACGACTTATTTTTTCAGTTCTTATATATTCAGCCTCTGTAAAACCTTCAGATTTCAGATTCTCAATAAAAGCGGCAGAATTAGCTTTGCTGACATAGCTCGCAAGGACCAGAACAAACTCTTTCTTAACAACATCCTCATCTGCTGTTCCCTGTTTCTGTTCTGCTTCTGCAGAAATATTCTCTTCTGCCTGTATAGCCACACTGGTACTGTCGGCTTCCTGCAAATCCACTTTTCCCACGGTTTCCTTCACCTTCTTATCAACACCGGAATTATGGGAAGCCTGAACTGTCTCCATAGGTTTATGATTATTTTCCTTACCCACATACAAAGAACCAGCCACACAAGTATCCGACGGATTACTGTTACGGAACGAAGGGTACGAAAACAAGAAGAAAAGCAATACAGACACAACAGCTGCAATAGATACATCCACCCATCTGCGATGGAGACGTATGGTCACATTTTCTTCCTCACCGTCTTTCTCATCTGGAATATAAGCAGAAGAAAGATGCCCCTCCGACTGAATCGGCAATACGCTTGTGTTCTGAATAGTATTTATAAGTTCTTTTTCTTTTCTGACCTCATTGACATTCTTTACTTCCAATGCACACAATCCATACAATTCAGGAGTAATCATTCCCGACTCAGAAGGTTCAAAGGTAATATTGCCCTCCACACTTTTACGAATGAGACCTATACCTTCAAATTGAAAGACACCATTCAAATCCAGTTGCTGAAGCACCTCATCAATATCCATTTCCATCTGCTTGTAAGCATCAGGATAAGAAGCATCATAAACCTGCATATACGACTGCACCAACAGTCCATCATTAATCAGCAGATTTTTATTAAATCCAATTGTACGATATGGCGGAACAAAAAAGTTATCCTCATAGCGCGCTTCCACCTGATTAGTGATGAAGCCGCCCAGTTTAGGTACTATCACACAATCATGTTCCAACAAAAGAATTTCAATATGCTTGGATAGGTTTATCATGACAATAGATTTTTTGGAAGAGAATAAAATACTTATCAAAATCCCTTGCGCATGAAAGACATTCGCAAGAGACTTTTATTAGAAATAAATTACAAATTTAGTTTCTTAATATTCCGCTATTTATTTAGCAGGAGACTCAGCCGGAGCCTGTCCCTCAGCAGCAGGGAAAGACTGCATATTGTTTGCGTCAGTCGAAGGCTGTGTATTCATAATTGTAATTGGAGTCTCTTCTACAGTCGCTTTAGGGACAAATGCAGAAGACAGCACACTTAACACAACCATTACAACAGCAAGAGTCCAAGTCGCTTTTTCAAGGAAGTCCGTAGTTTTCCTGACACCCATAATTTGGTTTGAAGATGAAAATCCGGATGCAAGACCACCACCTTTAGATTCCTGAATAAGGACAATTCCGCACATAAGTATTGAAGCGAGAATTACAAGTACGATAATTAACAGATACATTTTTTATTGTTTTTACGATTTTTATCTACTGCTATTTTTTGCTTTCAGTTATCACCTCCAGCAATTTCATCAGCGTTGCAAAGTTAACAGTTTTTTTCGGATTAGTCAAACAAATTTTTCGCAATATTTCCAATGCCTGCTCATATCTTCCTTGTTTGATATATATATTCACCATATTTTCGGTATAAATCTCTTCATCCTCATCAGATATTTCAGGAGATTTGAATTCTGATGCAAGCTCTCCTATCTCCAGTCTCTGCTTTCCTTTGGTCTCCTCAATGAAAGAGTCAATCAGTTCCTCTCCTTTCAGCTTAGGTTTCTCATCATCCGTCTGCGTTGTCTCATCCTCCTGCTGCATAAGGAAAGAAGTATAATCTGTAGTAAGATCCGCAATAGACGGAGAAACACGAGTTGTCTTGCCAGAAGAAGTTTCATCATGGGCAGACAAGAAATTATCAATCAATGATATGGTTCTGTTCTCATCACCTTCCGTCTCTATTCTATCGGACAATACATTTCCATCATATTCTATATCATAATTTTTCCCTTCAATAATAGAAAAAAGAGTTCTCCGATCTGTAATGAAAACGCTTCCTTTCTTCAGCTCCTCTACAAAATCTTTGGAGCGAAGAACGAAAAGATTGACAATATATAACAGGCGCGCAGTCTGAAAAAAAGGATACCGGTCAACAAGTTCCTTTAGTTCAACAAGCGTATCCGAGTCCAACCTCGTTTTACCGTTTATAAGTTCCGACACTTCTATCATCGATATATCTTTTTACCAGTTTGCCACTGTTGCATTAAAAATTTGATCCACTATATCATCTATCATCTCCTGCACAAGTGTCTCTTGCACAGCTGTCAACTGCTGAGAAGAATCGTATTCAGACGTGGCACTAAATCTTTGTTCAAAATCGTCCGAGTGCTTTGAATTGTTCGTAAAACGGACATTCACGGATATTTTCAATTGCGTCTGCGCAGAAAATCCGTCCGAAGAAATACTCTTGTTAGTCTGAGAATACTCCACTATCTCTCCTGAAAGCTGCAAGTCTCCATTCCGGCTCAACACACGAAGCTTCGTCTTCTGGGCAAAAGCATCCGACAAGGAATTATAGAACATAGACTCCATCGGGCTCCATACATAAGCAGAACGAATCGGAAACTTCTCTATACTTATGGTCTTCACTTTGTTGTAGTCAATTGAAGAACTATTGAACTTATAGCTTATGCTACATGCCGTAACCACAAAAGACAACACCAGAAATAATATAGCAATCTTATTGTTTTTTTTCATATAATATGTAATACTAATCCAACTCATACTCTTTGATTTTGCGATAAAGAGTTCTTTCCGAGATTCCAAGCTCCACAGCCGCACGCTTACGCTTGCCCCGGCTACGCTCCAAGGCTTGTTTTATACTTATCTTCTCCATTTCCTTCATCGAGCGCGGAGCTTCTTCTACAACCTGCTCTGCTTCATCATAAAAAGAAGTGTCCTCACTTCTGTTGTTATGTATTTTTATTCCGGAAGGACTGCTGATATAAGCCGAACCTCCGACATTACCGCCTGTATGCACATGAAAACCACCCTGAGTTATCTGTTGCCCCAGTTCCGAATACTCGTCTGCCATCATAGTCGGCTGAGACGACACAGAAGGTTGTACGGACATATTCTTGACATTGGAATGTACCATATCTTTAAGCTCCTTCACTTCCTTTCCAATGCTTGAAAGCAACTGGAAGAGCATATCACGTTCTGCCTCATAAGAGTGTGAAGAGACATTCTGCCCATTGTTTTCTGCTCCCACAAGCACCAGTCCCTGTTCCGCCGCTCTGTCGTCTGTCACCCCATACTGCAAGAGTATCTCACGGGTTATCTCCCTCTCCTCACTTATCACGCTTATCTGTTCCGTAATATTCTTCAGCTGACGTATATTTCCGGGCCACTTATAATTAAGAAGAAGTTCCCTTGCATCTTCGGTCAGACGCACCGGCTCATTGCTGTATTTCTCCGAAATGTCTATTGCAAACTTCCTGAACAGCATATCTATATCCCTACCCCTCTCTCTCAGCGGAGGAAGCGAAATTGGGATGGTATTCAGCCTGTAATACAAATCTTCCCGGAAACGTCCTTCACTGATTGCCTTCTGCATCTTCAGATTCGTCGCAGCCACAATCCTGACATCCGTTTTCCGAACTTCACTCTCGCCCACACGGATATACTCCCCCGTTTCAAGCACACGCAACAAACGGGCCTGAGTGGCAAGAGGCAGTTCACCGACTTCGTCAAGAAACAATGTTCCCTTATTGGCCGCGCCGAAATAGCCTTCACGCTCCCCTACCGCTCCGGTAAAAGCACCTTTGGCATGACCAAACAATTCCGAATCGATAGTTCCCTCCGGTATGGAACCGCAATTTATGGCAAAATATTTGCTATGCTTTCTCACAGAATTATCATGTATGATGCGCGGAATAACTTCCTTGCCCACACCACTTTCGCCTACGATAAGCACAGACAAGTCTGTAGATGCCACCTGTATAGCGATGTTCAGTGCTCTGTTAAGCCCCTCCGCATTACCTATAATTCCATATCTCTGCTTTATCTGCCGGATGTTATTGCTGTCCATATCTTATCCTCATATTTTGTGACAAAATTACTTATTTGTTTCCGAAAAACAATAGCATTTTGGCAGAAATAGTAAAATCAGCAGCATTCGCTTACGGCAAATACGCGTAAAAAACCTCTTTGACTTTTACAGGCTTCACACCATTCTTACCACGATTACAATAATCGGCAAAATGGTTCTCACTCATGCAGACTGCTACAAACAGAAAACGCAGTCCCAAATCATTGATTGGACTGCGCTCCGTTACATATAAATAAAAATCTCCTCTACCTATTTATGCCCTTACCGGAGCATTTCTCCGAGGTCAATTAATACATTTTGGCTCTCAGCTCCTTAATGGCATCAGAAGCTATATATTCATCATATTCCATAAGCTTATCTATCGAACCCTTAGGAGTAAGCTCTATCACACGGTTCGCCACAGTCTGTATAAACTCATGGTCATGACTTGCAAACAACACATTTCCTTTATATTGCTTGAGATTATTGTTGAAAGCCTGAATCGACTCAAGGTCAAGATGGTTTGTAGGAGTATCGAGCACAAGGCAGTTTGCATTTTTCAACTGCATACGTGCAATCATACAACGCATCTTCTCTCCTCCGGAAAGCACATTGACCTTCTTCAGCACTTCCTCTCCCGAGAAAAGCATCCTGCCAAGGAATCCCTTGAAATACACATCATTGCCTTCACCGAACTGCGACAGCCACTCCACAAGATTCTTGTCGCTCTCGAAAAACTCAGTATTGTCAACAGGCAGATATGCCGTAGTTATCGTCACACCCCACTTGTAAGTTCCCGCCTGTGCCTCACGATTGCCGTTAATGATTTCAAACAATGCCGTCATGGCACGAGGATTATGACTCAGGAACACAATCTTCTCTCCTTTCTCCACAGTAAAGCTCAGATTGTCAAACAATACAGTTCCATCGCCATCCACAGCCTTCAGGTTCTCCACTTCGAGAATCTGATTTCCCGGTTCACGATCCATCTGGAAAATAATGCCCGGATACTTACGCGTAGAAGGCTGAATCTCCTCCACATTAAGCTTCTCAAGCATCTTCTTGCGGCTTGTCGTCTGCTTGCTCTTGGCTGCGTTGGCAGAGAAACGGCGGATAAATTCCTCCAGTTCCTTCTTCTTCTCCTCAGCCTTCGCCTTCTGGTTCTGAGCCTGACGCAAAGCAAGCTGCGAACTCTCATACCAGAAGCTGTAGTTGCCGGCAAACATATTCACTTTTCCGAAATCTATATCTACCGTATGAGTTGACACAGCATCAAGGAAGTGACGGTCGTGGCTGACAACAAGAACCGTATGCTCAAAGTTAGCCAGATAGTCCTCAAGCCACATCACAGTGTCAAGGTCAAGGTCATTGGTCGGCTCGTCGAGAAGCAGGTTGTCCGGATTGCCATAAAGAGCCTGTGCAAGCATAACCCTCACTTTCTCTTTACCGCTCAGCTCGCTCATCATCTTATAGTGCAGGTCTTCTTTTATGCCAAGACCGCTCAACAATATCGCTGCATCACTTTCAGCATTCCATCCGTCAAGCTCGGCAAACTTCTCCTCCAACTCAGCCGCCCTGATGCCGTCTTCATCGGTAAAGTCTTCCTTTGCGTAAAGAGCATCCTTCTCCTGCATGATGTCCCAAAGAACACTGTGCCCCATCATCACCGTATTCATCACTGTGCAATGGTCATACTTGAAGTGGTCCTGTGAAAGAACAGACAGACGCTCTCCCGGACCAAGCGTGATAGTACCCTTGGTCGATTCAAGCTCACCGGAAATAGCTTTCAACAAAGTTGATTTGCCTGCTCCGTTTGCACCTATCACTCCATAAATATTGCCATTTGTAAATTTAAGGTTCACATCTTTATACAGAACCCTTTTGCCAAACTGGATGGCGAGATTAGAAATCGTTATCATATATTTTTTATCTTATTTTTTCAGAAACAATCTTGAAAACACCTTTTCAGCCAAAATAAATCAGCAACAAACCTATCACAAAGTATCTGTATTGCTCCACAAGACCGTAAAGTTATGCAAAGATACAGCTATTTTTTCACAAAAAAGCGAAAGACACCAACAATATGCTGCATATTCGACTTAATAGTTCAATTTCACCGGTACGAATTATATGTATTGCCCTGTGAATCTTTTCTTCAGACCAATTCCACCATTGAATAGATTTCAATTGTTTTTCTCGAAGTCTCGCGGATCATTCACAAAATCATTGTAGATGGTGAAATCTCCTACCTCGATTGTAGGGCGCGTGACAATCGATTTCAGATATACTGTCTGTTTATCACCAATTCTTGGATAAATCTTGCCGTTTTTCATTTTTTGTTATCAGTTTATACATACGCGAATCTTACGATGCCATTTCGAATTTTGATTTCTAAATCAAGATGTTTTGCCCGGTTATAATGTAAGAGAGAATAGAACATAGTCTTATTTTCTTTTAATTGTCTGACATTTACGCCTTGTCATTTCCTCGGCGAAAGCCTGTTCTCCGTGTTCTTTAATATAGCGGATGCAAGCCGGACGGTCTGATTTGAAAAGAAAGGCGAATATCTTACCAACGAGATTGGAATGTATCTTGCACTCCGCAATATCGTTACCACATTCGGCACAAGTGTGGTAACCCTTACCTTTGGCACATAACCTTATCTTGCACCAGGTCGCCTTTCTATTTTTATGACAACCCGGGCATTTTTCCGAGAGATATTTCCGACACGCTCCACAATAAAGACCACATACCGCTATAAGTTCTTTATTTGCTTCAATATTCTTCATCTATAATACGCAATAAAGCCCATCAGTCCAACTGAGCAAATTATTAAATGCAAAAGCGCGAACTGCAATGCCACTTCTTTATTCGGAGGTCGTAGGAAACCTTGCATACAGATGTAGTAATAGCAGCCCACGCTATAGCGTGAGAACCACTATGCCATCTGAGTATGCAATTTGAAAATTTCCTACGTTTCCAAATACTTGATGAGCATAACGCTTCTTTATTATTCCATATGTCTGGGATAGAGTTACCTCAATCCAGATACAAAGGTAGTAGAAATCCCATAGAAGGCTTTTGCTGACAGCCAAAAATCAGCGTTTTAATGCTCATTTTCCCTATTTTTGTACCGCTATTATTTCTCCAAGCGTCCAAAAGCCTGTTTTATAATGGCAAAAGATAATTCCTTGACAACTCTTTTGCGATTTCATCGTAAAAAGCAACTTCCTTATTCTCTCTTTTTCCATAACAGATGGTTCTTTAACTCGTTATGTTCATGCAGTATCAAGTTCCGGAAAAATGCTTCAATATATTCTGCAGTGGCATAAATACCTTTGCACAGATTATTGTAATTGGCACGAACCAAGGCATTACGGAAATACCATGAATGATTGGCAAACGCTTCGTTGCTGATGTCGAAGCCGAAAGTGTGCAAGTATTTGATGGTAAATAGAAGGGTGTGTTCGACAGACTCCTCCGTGTGTGTTTAGTGGGTTGTTTCCGACAGACTCCTCATGTATATTTAGTGGGTTGTATTCGACAGACTCCTCCGTCGCTATCGCGCCACCTCCCCCCTAACT
>JAJPZU010000260.1 GCA_021204165.1 Prevotellaceae bacterium | reverse complement strand
CCCGACTTCCGATAAAAGTTCGGCACGCTTCATTTTGACGCGTGCCAGAGGGCTTAGGATTTTAACATTTGGTAAAATCAAAAAGTCGGCATTTTGCCATAAATTCGTGCAAAAGGGTTTGAAACAAGTCAAATTGCTATCATTTTATCAAATTTGAATATGCCTCAAAAAAACGTATTCAAAAATTTTTTTATGGAGCCTCGACATGTCTTCTCATAATATACAAATCGAAACACTTTATTTAAAACATCTTCTCGTCATAAATTAATTAGTTTCTTAGAAATAAATGCTTATTTTTGTAGTGCGGAAAACCTGTTCCGATTTTATCATTATTGCTTGAAGCAACTTCGTAACATTTGAAAATATGAAACAGATACTTTTATTCTTATTGGTGTTTTTGGGGACATTAGTTCCGTGTCAGGCTGAATTTCATACGTATGGTCTGACATGCGAACAGATGGAAAATCCCGTCGGGATTGATGTGATTGTTCCGCGATTCAGTTGGAAAATGCACAGTACGACAAGAAGTGCTATGCAGACAGCCTACCAGATTATACTTGCGGACAAGCAGGAACTTTTGGATGAGGATAAAGCGAATGTATGGAACAGCAGAAAGGTGGATTCCGACTGTTCGCTGTTGATACCGTTCAACGGGAGTCCGCTTCTTTCCTCAACCACTTATTATTGGAAAGTGAGAATATGGAACGAGCATGGAGAATGCTCCGGATGGAGTGAACCTTCTGCTTTCACTACCGGAATCATGAAAGAGGCAGACTGGAACGGGGCAAAGTGGATTGCAATGGAACCGGAAGGCGAGCGCATTGCTCCCCTTCTTCCGTTTCTCAACGAGGAACAGCATGAGAGGGCAAAGGACGCAAGAAACTATAAGATGCCGATGTTTCGGAAGCGGTTCTCTCTGCCGGACAAGGAAATAAAGCAGGCGGTAGTGTATGTGTGCGGGCTTGGGCATTTCGATTTGTCGCTGAACGGAACGAAAGTGGGCGACCATTTTCTTGACCCCGGATGGACCAAATATGACAAGGAGGCTCTTTATGTGGCTTTTGATGTGACGGACTGTCTGCACAAAGGGGACAATGTGTTTGGGGTGATGCTGGGCAATGGCTTCTATAATATCCCTGATGAAAGATATTTCAAGCTGGCGGGTTCTTTCGGTGTTCCGAAAATGAAATTGAATCTCGTAGTCCGCTATGCCGACGGCAAGGTGTATAGTGTGGTAAGTGATAAGACATGGAAGACTTCAAGGAGTCCTGTCACCTATTCAAGCATCTATGGTGGAGAGGATTATGATGCCACACTGGAACAAGACGGATGGGACAATGACAAGTGTGCTTTCAATGATAAGTCGTGGGGCAGAGCCATAGAGGCGGAACAGGGTGTAAAGTTGAAAAGCCAGATTGGCACTCAGTTGACTGTCAGACGGCATATCCCCGTTGTGTCCGTATATAAGAATGAGAAAGGATATTGGATTTATGACTTGGGACAGAACTTCTCCGGCATTGTGCGTATGAAGGCAAAGGGCAGGAAGGGCATGTCTGTGGTGTTCCGTCCGGGAGAGTTGTTGAATGCGGATAAAACCGTGAACCAGAGTGCTTCCGGCGCACCTTATTATTTCAGATACACGCTTGGAGGTGACGGCACAGAGGAATGGCAGCCGCAGTTCAGCTACTACGGTTTTCGGTATGTGCAGCTTGAAGGAGCTGTTCCGCAGGGATGCGAGAATCCTGACAGCCTGCCTGAGATTGTGGAACTTGAAGGGCTGCATACCGGATGCAGTCTTCCTGAATCGGGATATTTCCATTGCTCAAAGCCGATGTTCAACCAGATTTATAATTTGATAGACTGGGCTGTGAGAAGCAATACGGCGAGCGTGTTGACCGACTGCCCTCACAGAGAGAAATTGGGCTGGCTGGAACAGGCGTATTTGATGCAGTATTCCATTCAGTACAGGTATGCTACACCTTTGTTATATAGAAAGATGATGGCTGATATGTCGGCATCTCAGCTGGAGAACGGCACAATTCCTACCATTGCTCCCGAGTTTGTGCGTTTCGACGGCGGGTTTGAAGATACTCCGGAGTGGGGAAGTGCGTTCATCATTTCGCCGTGGTATATATACAAATGGTATGGCGACAGTCGTTTGATAGAGCAATACTATCCGGCGATGAAGGATTATGTGGCTTATCTGGGCAGTAGGGCAAACGGTCATATCGTTGCATACGGACTCGGAGACTGGTATGATATCGGGCCGAAGAATCCCGGTTATGCACAGCTTACGTCAAATGGGGTGACGGCAACGGCTACCTATTATTATGATGTCGTGCTGATGGGGAAGATGGCGAATCTTTTGGGCAAGACAGAAGATGAACACTATTTTGCGAATCTGGCATCTGAGATAAAGAAAGCATACAATGCGGCATTTTTCAATGCGGAAAGCTCCACATACGACCGCAACAGCCAGACGGCAAATGCCATAAGCCTCTTCATGAATCTTGTCGAGCCGGAAAATGTGGACGCGGTGTTTGCCAATCTGGTCAAGGATATTGAAAGCCGTAACCACGCTTTGACAGCGGGCGATATCGGTTACAGGTATGTGTTGCGCGCGTTAGAGAATGCCGGAGCCTCGGATTTGATTTTCAAGATGAACAGCAAGTATGATGTCCCCGGTTACGGTTGGCAGTTGGCTCATGGTGCTACGGCATTGACCGAATCGTGGCAGGCATACGGCTTCGTGTCGAACAATCATTTTATGCTTGGGCATCTGATGGAATGGCTGTTCGGCGGACTGGGCGGACTGAAGCAGGATGAAGGTTCTGTCGCTTACAAGCGTTTGTATATAGACCCTCAGATTGTGGGTGATATGAACGAGGCGACGACAAGCTATGAGTCTCCATACGGAAGAGTTGAGTGTGAGTGGAGGAAGACCAAGGAGGCTTACACGTTGCGTGTGGTGGTGCCTGCCAATAGCGAAGCTGTCGTATGTCTGCCGTCTGTAGATGTAGGCAGAATCACAGAGTACGGTATGCCGATAGACCGGCGCGATAATATCAAGCTGCTGGAGACTGAGGACGGTAGAACCAAATGGCTGGTCGGCTCTGGAGAATATTTATTTAAAATCGTAAATATTTGAGAGAGGATGTAAGAAACCGTCTTGAAATTATTGGTTAGAGTTGGCATGGGTGTATTCACAGAGTTCTTCAAATTGAAAAGAGTCTGTGAATGCATCCATGTATTTTGATGTGTGTTTCTGAACATTTTGGTCTTTTTTGTCATTTTGTTGATAAAGTTCACTCATGATTCTGGAATGCCGGAACTTGTGTGTGATACTTTGGTTATCATTTGACAAAGAACTTCAAAATAATGAAGCATGGATTACTTGTTGGTTTGTCATTCATTGGATGCAGACTCAGGGCGCACGAAGCATTCTTGTCCTCCTACAGTGACATTGGCTGTAGGGATACGGTTTGTTGCCGTGTGGCTGTCGATAATGATTCTCTTTCTGTTGTTGATTCTTCAAAAAGCTTTGTTGCAAATGCTACTGGCTATATTGTCGGTGGTTCGGGCATTGCGTTGTCGGGTGGCAAGAATGCCGCTGAGATATTAAAACTTCTTCCGGGAGTGAAAGGCGAGGGGAAAGGGTTCACTGTCAACGGGTTTCCCGTGACCGAGATACAAGTCGATGGATTTGCCATACGGGGCAGGGAGGAACTGGAACTTGTCTCTTCCGATGATATAGAAAGCATAGAGGTCGATTACTTGTCCGGCAGTGACAAGAATGTGAATGTGGCGGGCGGGGTGATACGTGTTAGCTTGAAAGAGCCACGTGTCAGCTTGAAAGAGCCGGAAAACAGACCGTGCTATGGAAATCTGCGTGTCTCCGGAACACTTTCTCCTGACTACGGTATTGTGGATGGGAATGTAGGAGGTATGATATTCTGCAAAGGACGAAAATGGACTCTGTACAATACGACATGGCTCAACAATGATTGCTCGGAGACAGAAGAGGAGGAGAAATACAATTATAGTGTATCCGGTGAAAACCAAACGGTCAGAAACTTCCGGAACTTCTCAATGACCCGGAATGCGGCCTTTATGATGAAAGAGCACTTTTGCCTGACATACAGTGTGGATGACAATAACAGCTTGACTGCAAATATGTTTTTCTCCAATCTCCGTTCACGTCCGGAAGTTATGACGGATGGATATGACGATGTTTCGCATACCCGTACCATGTTGAAAAGCCGCATTGACGAGAATGTGTATAGGGGTACGCTGAAATATGTGTGTGCGCTTCGTGAGAATGATGCTGTGTTTGAAGTGAATGCCGATTACATGTGTACAGATGAAAAAACAAAGGAGCTGGTGTCTGATTTCTTGCCTGAAAGCGAATTTGCGGAGGACGCTGTGCGTGGAAATAAGAAGGTTTTTACGGAGAATTTATGGAAGAAACATACGGATTTGTGGAGTGCCGGGGTTTCTTTTTCGCGTAGTTTTGCTCATGTCGGCACGTTCAAGATTGGTGCTTCTGCGTCATTGGTGAAATCAGTTGTTTCTCCCGGACATGGTGCGGAGGCCATAGACCGGACGGAAACCAAGGGCTTTACTCCCTTTGTCTATGCCATGCTTACAGGAAAATGGAGGGATGTGAGCTATATCTTGGGGATAAACTCGCAGTGGAACAGAATCGGGTTTTACAACAGAAGCAAAGGGCGTGAAGATGAAAACCGGCAATGGTGTCTTAATCCTACCTTGCAGTTTGTTTGTCCGCTGAACAAGGAGAAGGGACATGCGCTGAAAGTGGCATATAAACATACGATGGACAATATACCATACGATGCAATCAATACGGAGTTGAAATATAATAATGTCAACAGCTATGTGGTCGGAAATCCGTTCCTGACAGCTGCTAAGTCCGATCTTGCCATGATTGTGCTCTCTCTCAACAAAGGGATGTTTCGCTTCTGCGGATATTACGACAGGGCGACAGACATAATCAAATATGCCACATATCAGGATGAAGAAGGTGGAGACTTGTTTTACACGATGCCTGTCAATTGCAAGTCTATAAAAACGTGGGGCTTTTCAGTAGAGGCAATCATCAATCCTTTGCGTTTCTGGAGGTTGAAAGCGTCTGCAATGATCGAACTTATGAAGGAGAATGCCGCTGTCGGTGAACTTGATTTTAACGGTGCGCATCAGAGATACATCTTAGGAGTTGACAATGATTTTGTTTTTGGGAAGGGCTTTGGCGGCAATGTGTGCTTTGGCTTTGAACCGACGTTCAGGAGTCTGGACAGAAAATACCATACCGTGCTGAACTTGCAGTGTGGGGTGTATAAATCTTTCTGCAATGACAGGCTGAATCTCGCCTTGAACCTTAACCTGTTGCGTAAAACCAGAACCTTCGACACCGAGTCTTCTGCGTTCACTCTGAGGCACAGGGATATGACTCATGGACAGTTTGTTCATCTTGCTGCCGTATGGAAACTCGGAAACCGTTAGAATCTTTATTTACCAAAAGAGGACATGCACCGGTGCATGTCCTCTTCTGAAAATGTTATTTTTTTACCGCTGTTGTCAGATGTTCAGAGTCGATTTTGCATATTCAAGCAAGAACTTGGCCGTTTTCTCAAGCCCGAGAACGGAACTGTTCACGCAGATGTCGTATGCACGGCTGTCGCCCCAGTTTGTCTCGCTGTAGAAATCGTGATACTTGCTGCGCTGGTTGTCAATCTTGTCGATGATTTCTATTGCCTGTTCACGAGTCAGCACTTCGCGGTCGCTGACAAATTTCACACGGTCGTTGAAGTCGGCACGGACAAAAATACTGAGATGACGCGGGTGTTCACGCAGGATGTAGTCTGCACATCTGCCCACGATGATGCAGTTTTCCGTTTCCGCTTTTTTCAGGATGATTTCCGTCTGAACCTGAAAAAGAGACTCGTTGCTGACACTGTTCGTGTAGAAATTGCTCAATGTCTCGAAAGGTGAACTGAGAGAGCGTACTGCCGATGAAAAAAGACCTTTGTTCGACACTTCGTCCGCTTTCTTGAACACGTTAGGGTTAAGTCCGCTTTCTTCCGCCGCCAGTTCAATGAGGCGACTGTCGTAAACCGGGATGTTAAGTTCCTGTGCCATCATCTGTCCGATGGCTTTTCCGCCGCTGCCCAATTCGCGGCCGATTGTGATTACATAGTTCGACATAAGTGTTAGTATTTAAGTGAAACAATCTGTATGTTTATTTCTTCATGAGTCTTTTCGTGTGGGACATGCTTTCCGTTTGAGACATGCTTTCCGCTTGGAGTGCTTCTCTCTCCTTTTTGGGAAGTTTTTTCACCACTTCAGCGTATGAATGATTGATGAGAGCATATATAAACTCGTCGGCAAGTTCATTCTGATAGATGTTTATCTGGTTCCAGTGCTTCTTGTTCATGTGGAATGCCGGGGTGATGCTTGAATATCTGTCTCTTAGCTCAATGGCATAGTCGGGGTTGCATTTCAATACGAACCACTCGCTGTTGTCAAGAGAAACCATGGCAAAGATTTTGTGGCGGACACGAAACACAAGCGTGGTGTCATCGAAAGGAAAATCTTCCGAACTTGAAGCCTTGCTCAGGCAGTAGTGGCGTATATCTTCAATGTTCATATTGAAGTCTCCTTGGTTTTAGCTGTTATAAATTCAAATCCGCATTCTTGAATGCTCCGTGCTTGTAGAAGTTCCACAGCATCACGGCAGATAAGATAATGGCTATTCCGTCGCTGACGGCTATGCTTATCCACACTCCGTTGGTTCCGAATATGTCGGGAAGAATGAGAAGCAGCGGGACGAGGAACAATAGCTGCCTGCTGACAGACAGGAAGATGCTCCGTTTCGCCATGCCAATGCTCTGGAAGAAGTTGCACACCACAATGTAGAAGCCTACAAGCGGATTGCACAGCACGATAATTTTCATGCCCGCAGTCGCAAGCGAAATCAGCTGAGGGTCTTCTGTGAAAAGCATGACCGGAATATGAGGGAAGAACTCACAGACGATAAAGCTGCATGTCATGATGATGGTGGCATACAGAATGGAGTATCTGAGCACCTGTGTCACTCTGTCGAACTTCTGTGCCCCGTAGTTGAAGCCGGCTATTGGTTGCATTCCCTGAGTAATTCCCATGGAAGTCATTATGAAAATGAAGGTTATTCCGTTGATGATACCGTATGCCGCGATTGAAAGGTCTCCGCCATGCTTCTGCAATCCTTTATTAATAAGTATGACCACAAGACAGGCGCACAGCTGCATACAGAATGGGGAAAGTCCGATTGTCAGCATATTCTTGACAATACGTTTTTTCAGCTTGTATATTCCGCGTTGCAGATGGATTACCTCATTCTTGTTGCTCAGTATCTTCAACACAAAGACGAGCGCGATGAATTGCGCGATTATTGTCGCCCATGCCGCACCGCGTATGCCAAGATTGAATGTGAAGATGAAGAGAGGGTCAAGTATGGAATTGACTATGACCGTGGTGATGGTGGCGGACATGGCTATGTTGGGATGTCCGGCAGATCTTAGCACGGCATTGAGTCCGAGATAAAGATGGGTGATGACGTTGCCAAGCAATATTATGAGCATATAGTCGCGTGCATATCCGATGGTGTTCTCGCTGGCTCCGAAGAACAGCAGAATCGGGTCGATGAACAAGATGGCGAAAAAGCCCAGTGCTACTCCGATGAGAACATTGAGCGACACAACATTGCCCAGTACGTTCTGCGCTGTGGCATAGTCTCTCTGCCCAAGTTTTACGGAAATCAGTGTGGAGCCTCCCATTCCGACCATTGCGCCGAATGCGGCGGAAAGGTTCATAATAGGAAAAGTGACGGCAAGCCCCGACAAAGCCAATGCTCCTTCAGCTCCGCTTCCAATACGTCCGATGAATATACGGTCAACCATGTTGTAGAGTGATGCGGCTGTCATGGCTATTACTGCCGGAATAGCATACTTCATCAACAACTTGCTAATCTTCTCCGTTCCTAATTCCTTTGGTGATTTTTGCGTCATCAGTCTGTCCCTTTCTCGATAATTCTAAAAAATGATGCGCTGTCCCGCATCTTTTTATACTATGCAAAGTTACTTTAATTGTTTGTCTTTTCCACATCTTTCTTCATCATTTTTTCTTAATGGAGACTGAAAAAAGATATTTTCCTGACTGGATACGTATGGGGGAACTTGATGGAATGGTTTAGTTTCAGGCATTATTTGCCGGATGGGGGAAGGAAGATAAAGAATTGGAAGAGGCATTGAAAAAAAGTGGCTGAAATCTTGAAAACTGCTTGCTGGATTTGGTGGTGGAGAAACTTGATTTCAGTGTTGTCGCAGCTGAAATTTATGCTCTCATAAAAAATTTTTTGAATACGTTTTTTTGAGGTGGATTCAATTTTGATAAAATGACAGGGGTTTGGTTTGTTTTGAATCTTTTTGTGTGGATTTGTGGGAAAATGCTTACTTTTTGATTTTGTCAAATGTTAAAATTCCAAGCCCTCTGGCACGCGTCAA
>JAJPZU010000026.1 GCA_021204165.1 Prevotellaceae bacterium | reverse complement strand
GGAGTCTGTCGAATACACCCACAAAGCATCCACACAACACATGAGGAGTCTGTCGAGAACACTCCGCTAAATACACATGAGGAGCCTGTCGAATACACCCTGCTAAATACACACGAGGAACCTGTGAAAACACCCCGCTAAATACACACGGAAGAGTCTGTCGAGAACAACCTGCTAAATAGCTATGCTCCCTCCTCATGCCAAAGAAAACACCTCTCGAAGTTACTCGAAAATAAATTTAGCAGCTTCTAAAAGCATACACATAAAACAAGAAAAAACTATCAAAAACCAACCAAGAGTTTTTTGAATAAAAAAAATTGTGTCAAAACGGTCTGTCACATGCTTTTTTTAGTTACTTTTGCAATATTGAAGATATTCGTGCTTTCTCATGTAAAGAAAATACACGAATATCAAAAACAAGAACAAAGCATTACAATAATCTAATTAATTCACAAGATGGATAGGGGAATAGACTGTTTTATACCATACACGGATGTTGAAACGACATTGAACAATGTCGCGCAGTTTCATGAATCAAAACTTGTAAACCATGTTTTTCTACTTGCCACAGACAAAGAGGCAAAACCATTGAATGGATGTGACATTATATATATAGACCATCTGCAGAGCTGCGAAACGGTCAGGAAAATAGCCGCTGCAACCTGCTCCTCATACGCGATGCTCTACACCCGGTCTGCACCCTTGGCACTTGGTTACATGTCGCTCAACAGATTCATGAATGTGGCAGTGAACATCAATGCAGGGTTGGTGTATTCTGACCGCACCCAAATGAACGACGGTGTATTGAGGAGGCTTCCTGTCATAGAATATCAAGCCGGAAGTCTGCGCAATGATTTTGACTTCGGTTCTCTGCTTCTTTTCGATGCAGAGACCATGAAAGCATACGCAAATGAATTTGCAGACAGCGACTTCAATTATGCCGGATGGTATGAACTGCAACTATTCATCTCGCGTTCAGACAAACCGCTTTTCCATATAGGTGAATATCTTTACACAGAGAGCAACGGCGACACACGTCTCAGCGGAGTGCGTCAGTTCGACTATGTGGATCCGCGCAACAGCCATGTACAGGCCGAAATGGAAAAGGTGTGTACAGAACATTTGCGCAGAATAGGTGCCTATATCGAAGCAGACACGGTAAGCGAAGCAGCAATCGACAGGTATAAGTTCCACTATGAAGCATCGGTCATCATTCCGGTACGCAACCGTGCCCGGACAATTGCCGACGCCATACACTCCGCACTCAGTCAGGTTACGGACTTCAATTATAATGTAATCGTAGTAGATAACCACTCCACTGACGGCACAAGAGAAATCATAGATAAAATATGCACGGAGGACAAACGATGTGTGTGCATCGTGCCGGAAAAGACGGACTTGGGCATAGGCGGATGCTGGAGCATGGCCGTCAACGACTTCCGCTGCGGACGGTTTGCCGTGCAGCTCGACAGCGACGACTTGTACAGCGGCACTGACACGCTGCAAAGAATCGTCAACAAATTCTACGAAGACAAGTGCGCAATGGTAATCGGCTCGTACCGCATGTGCGACTTCCTGCTCAATACGCTCCCACCCGGACTAATCGACCATAAGGAATGGACAGATGAAAACGGACGCAACAATGCTCTGCGAATCAACGGTTTTGGTGCTCCGCGTGCATTCTTCACCCCGATTCTCCGCAAAATAGGAGTACCAAACACAAGTTATGGAGAAGACTATGCGCTCGGACTCGAATTTTCACGCAGCTATAAGATTGGAAGAATATTTGACGAACTATATCTGTGCCGCCGCTGGGAAGGTAATTCCGATGCAGCTCTGACACAGGAGCAGCAGAATGCCAACAACCGATATAAAGACAGTCTGCGCACCATAGAGATAGCGCCTCGTCAGCGTCTCAACACTTACTGGAGCCGACAAGTCACCGAACAGGATGCAAACAAACTTTTTGATGACCAGTTGTCCGTATGGGAACAGGCAGCAGAACGCTATGAGGAACTGAAATCTGCCATGACAAACAGGTTCAACATAGACGGAAGCAACGTCTGCATACAACATAATCCGGCACGTATCGTATCCACCGGCGCCAATACCGACAGTCAGAGCATAGCCAGCCGCCCATGTTTCCTTTGCGACATCAATCTGCCGGAAGAACAGATGGATTTTCCTCTTTTGTCGAAATATCATCTTCTGGTGAACCCTTATCCAATCTTGCCTAAACATTTCACCATTCCTCTGAAGCAGCATCGTCCTCAGGAAATACTGCCGTATTACAAGGACATGATGGAAATAGCCGGCAATCTTAACGACATGTTCGTATTCTATAACGGTGCGCAATGCGGCGCATCAGCACCGGACCACATGCACTTCCAAGCAGGAATGCGCGGAGTGCTTCCTCTGGAACGCGACTGGAACGAGTTGTACCGTTCTACACGCTCCCGACTCTACCCTATCAGCGATGACGAATTCATAGAATCTCAGCAGCTTGAACCTACAGCCGACGACACAGGTATATTCAGTCTGAGAGGATATATATGTCCGGGACTGATTATCGTGACAAGAACAGCAAAAGCCAGTGATTTTCTTTTCCGCAAAGTGTATGAGTCGCTTCCTATACATGAAGGGGAGACAGAACCTCGAATGAACATTTTCGCATGGACGATGAACTACAAGAATGACGGAACTCCACGACTGGTGTCGATAATCATTCCGCGCAGCAAACATCGTCCGGACTGCTACTTTGCGGAAGGAGACGAAAGAATGGTTGTCAGTCCGGGAGCACTCGACATGGGAGGACTGATTGTCGCCCCGAGAAAAGAAGACTTTGACAAGATTGATTCCCGGACAGCCGCAGGCATCATCCGTGAGGTGGGTATATCACAAGACGATGAGCTCCTGATAATAAAGAAACTCAAACACGACGATTTCTGATTTTATCAGAGAAAAACATAAAGAAAACGCAAAAGCTGCCGTATATTTGTATGAATATATCGCAACTTTTGCGTTTTTATCATATCACAGACCATATAGTCTCAAAACTTATCATGAAGGAACCTAAAGTAAGTGTAGGCATCGTAAATGCACAAAAAATACAATTCCGGCTCAATGCAATGTATTCGGTCGGAGAAGACCAAATATACGGAGAGCAGGAGGCAGAATACAAAGACGGACACATCGTGTGGCAAGGCAACACATACGAGCAACTTGTGTTCTGTCCCGAGACGGCAGACGGTTCGTTTTCTCTCAGCGACGTGACAATAGGAATAAATTTCCACTGGGAACGCAAGGAGACACAGACTTTCCGGGGAACACTGAAACTCATTGTAGCAGAAGACGAACTATGCGCCATCAACATACTCCCGGTGGAAGAATATCTTAAAAGTGTGATTTCATCGGAGATGAATGCTTCCGCACCGCCGGAGTTTCTGAAAGCACATGCCGTTATCTCGCGAAGCTGGCTTATCGCACAAATAAGAAGAAGGATGACGGACAAGGAAGACAAGAAGGAATGCCGGACTCCGGACTCGGACGAACTGATTGTACGCTGGTATGACCAAGAAAGCCATTCGCTCTTCGATGTGTGTGCTGACAACCACTGCCAAAGGTATCAGGGAATCACAAGAATCTCGTCCGACAGTGCTGTTCCGGCAGTGGAAAGCACTCGGGGAGAAGTATTGACTTATGAAGGCGAAATATGCGACGCACGTTTTTCAAAATGCTGCGGAGGCATCACGGAAGAATATGAGACGTGCTGGGAGGACAGTCACAAACCTTATCTCATTGCCCAAAGTGACTCGGAACATCAAGAAGCGGCTTTGCCGACAGACAGTGAAGAGCAAACGGAACAATGGATCAAGGAATCTCCCGACGCCTTTTGCAACACGACCGACAGAGAGATACTCAGGCAGATACTGAACAATTATGACCAAGAGACCGAGGACTTCTACCGCTGGACTGTAGAATACAGCCAAGAGGAAATATCTCAGCTGATATGCAGAAAGTTGGGAATTGACCTCGGGCAGATTCTCGACATGCAACCGATAAAGCGGGGGAAATCCGGACGTATATCGCTTCTGCGCATTATCGGCGAGAAGCGCAGTGTCACAGCCGGGAAAGAACTTGAAATAAGAAGGGTGTTGTCGGAAAAGCATCTGCTAAGTTCCGCTTTTGTCATAGAACGCGAATACTGTTCGCCGGCAGACAAAGCACCTGCAAAATTCAGACTCAGAGGCGCCGGATGGGGACACGGTGTGGGATTATGCCAGATAGGGGCAGCCGTAATGGGCAATCGAGGATACAAGTATGACGAAATTCTTATGCACTATTATCACGGAAGCCGGATAGAGCGCATATACTAAAAACAGAGCCGTATGTTTCAGGATAAACAGGAAAACCAAAGACACCGCCCTCTGCTATGGATTACAAGCCTGTTCGCAGCAGAGGAGATACCGTCGGCAATGGTCACTTTTGTGTCTTTGCTGATGTTCATACAGCTCGGAGTGAGCCATTCCCTCGCCACCATCTTCAGCGGACTGCTTTTCCTGCCTTGGGTTCTGAAATCATTCATGCGCTCAAAGATAAGAAAAGCGGGGAATTTCAAACGGAATATACACTATGTGGAGATATGTATATTCATTTGCCTCACACTGACAGCGATATATATCAACGGACTGACATCAAATGCGTTTGGATTGTTCTCCTGCATGTTCTCCATCGCGTTCTTCTGTGCATGGCATGAACTGCTTGCCAGAATGTACTATGAACGCATGTTATATCCCAAACAACAAAAGATATATAATAAGGTAAAGGTTTTTGTATCTCAAACGACAATGACAATGACATACGGAGTGCTCATCATCATTGTCGGTCTGCTTGAAATATTCTTCAGGGATGTCGGCAAAGCTTGGGCTATGGAAAATTACCTCGTAGCAGGAGTCTTCCTCATTTTAATGGTAATCAACATCATGACGCTCCATTCACCGAGAATATATAATCCGTATGTCTATGAGTCTGTGCTGGACACGGTAAGAGCAGAAATAAAAATCATAGACAGGATAAGGCAGCAGCCCAACATCACACATACCGTGGCAAGTCTGTTCTTTCTGCTCATCCCGCAGGCACTGATGTTCAACACAAGGGTATTCTTTCTGCTGGCTTCTGTAGATGACGGCGGACTGAACTGCTCTCTGCAAGATGTAGGATTTGCACAAGGAACAATCGGAGTCATAGCTTTCTCTACCGGCATCGCCATAGGAAGACGCGCAACAAGAAAAACGGGAGAAGCCAACATGTTCTGGCCGATGGCCGTAACGCTAACATTGTCACCGCTCATCTATATGGCTATGGCTTTCTATCCTCCCATCGACAACATGCCTGTATTATGCTGCGCCACATTCAGTGCACAGATCATGTTCGGCTTCGGGCTGAATGTCTGTATGCCTTTTGTACGGCACATATCCGGGGAACGGTATAGAAACACCGTGAATTATCTTTACATTCCGCTTGTCGCAAGCACCATGCTGGTTCCTATGTCACTCTCCGGATGGATAGAGACGGAACTCGGTTTCTGCACATTCTTTACCGTCAATGCACTGTGCGCACCTTTGGCATGGGGCATACTCAGAATATGGAACATGAAAAAAATCCTGACCTCAATATAGAACAGCAATACTTATATTTACATTTATGAAAAAAGCAAAACCTTATTTATGGGTTCCGTCCCTATACTTTGCAGAAGCTCTGCCATACGTGGCAGTAATGGCAATATCAACTACAATGTACAAAAAGATGGGACTGTCAAACACAGACCTTGCACTCTATACGTCATGGCTATATCTCCCTTGGGTCATCAAACCGCTGTGGAGTCCGTTCATAGATGCGATACGGACGAAACGCTGGTGGGTCATCACCATGCAACTGCTCATCGGTGCGGGATGTGCGGGTATCGCCTTCACCCTACCTACGGCATTATGGCTCAAAGCCTCTCTGGCATTCTTCTGGCTCATAGCCTTCAGCAGTGCCACACACGATATAGCCGCAGACGGTTTTTATATCCTCGCCCTTGACAGCCACGAACAGGCTTTCTATGTGGGAATACGTAGCACATTCTACAGAATAGCGACCATATTCGGACAGGGCGCACTCATCATGCTGGCCGGACAAATAGAGAAAAACGGAAACATCCCGCTGTCATGGTCAATCGTCTTCATGGTAATGACCGGCTTCTTCATCATAGCCACCGCATACCACAAATTCATACTTCCAAAGGTGGAAGAACACATACACAATGACAGTCCAGACTTAAATAATGTTCCTGTATTCAATATAAAGGATACGGCAAAAGAATTTTACAAGACATTGAAGATATTCTTTTCAAAACCGCAGATAATATCGGCATTGCTGTTTATGCTTTTATTCCGTTTCCCGGAAGCACAACTCGTAAAGATTGTCAATCCTTTCATGCTCGACCCTGTGGAGAAAGGCGGCATGGGACTTGAAACTGAAACCGTAGGATTTGTTTATGGAACAATAGGAATCATCGGACTCACACTGGGAGGCTTGTTGGGAGGTTTTGTTGTAGCAAAAGACGGACTAAAGAAATGGTTCTGGTGGATGGTGTTGAGCATTTCACTGCCGGATGCCGTATATATATATTTAGGTGCAACGCAAACAAGCAACTTATTCCTAATAAACACCTGTGTCTTCGTGGAACAATTCGGATACGGTTTCGGATTCACCGCATATATGCTCTATCTTATCTATTTTTCACGTGGAGAAAACAGCACTTCTGTATATGCCATCTGCACCGCATTCATGGCACTTGGCATGATGCTGCCGGGAATGGTTGCCGGAAAAATTACAGACATGATAGGTTATGAAAACTTTTTTATATGGGTAATGGCAAGCTGTATCATCACTGCCGGAGTATCTGCGCTGCTTAAAATAGACCCCGAATTTGGGAAGAAGAAGCCTCTATGAGCAATCGGGAAATCCATTAACATGACAAAATTACACAAAACAAGACTATTTGTCATAAAGCAATTCAGAAATCACTATTGGTACGCTGTTTGTATCTCTATTAGCAACAAAACAAACGAACAAAATCATTCTCGGATGGTTTTTAAGTTGTGAAGAAACAAATTAATAACAAACTAAAAATAGGAGATACAATTATGACACCAATTAGAAGAACTCAAAATGGATGGCTACCGGAAATATTCAACGACTTCTTTGACACAGAATGGATGCCGAAGACTAAGGCTACAGCACCGGCAATCAACGTTCTGGAAAGCGATGTGGAATACAAAGTAGAAGTAGCCGCTCCGGGTATGTGCAAGGAAGATTTCAACATCAAGATTAATGAGAATAACGACCTTGTCATTACAATGGAAAAGAAAAACGAGGAGACAAAGGAGTCTAAAGAAAACGAAAACGGCAAGCCTGTCAATGTCCGCTACCTGCGCCGTGAGTTCGCCTACTCCAGATTCCAGCAGACTTTGATTCTGCCGGAAGATGTAGATAAGAAGAAAATCGGAGCAAAAGTAGAAAACGGTGTACTTACAATCAGCCTTCCTAAGATTGTAATCAAGGAAGAGCCAAAAGTAGCACAGAATATTGAAATATTGTAAGCACGCAATTGTAAAATTTATCAAAATAAAAAACTAAAGCGTATCTAAGAGGAGGGTGGCACACGAATGTGATGCCACCCTCCTCTTGTTGTGTCCAAAACATGCAAAACTTAACAAATTGCAAGCCATTAAGCACTAAAAATTACATTTCATAATAAAATACCGCATTTTTATAATAAAAAAGCTGTCAACCCTTTGCTATATTCCAAACAAATGATAACTTTGCATACGTAAATAAAATAATTTTTTCAGAGTTAGTTTTTCATAGTATTTGTTCATTTTTTCAAAATGTTTTGAAAAAATTTGAATGAGCGCAATAGGGTGTGTGAACATCTTATTGCGCTTCTCTTTTGTCCTCCACACCAGCCATACATACTCCTCATGCAAGTCATATAATATCTTCATACAACCCATATATATTCCTATGCAAGCCATACACTCCACAAAAAAGAAAGTCCATTGATTTGTATATTAAACAAAAGAATCGTAACTTTGCAGACGAAATGAGAGAAACAACGGCTCGCTAGCTCAACTGAATAGAGCATTTGACTACGGATCAAAAGGTTATAGGTTTGAATCCTATGCGAGTCACACGGTAAAAGAGAATCACGCAATAAGGAGAGAATACCACATTAGGCATTCTCTCCTTATTATATATATGCTGTAAGCCCACTTCAGAAAGTCCCAAAGTGCAGTTTGGGATTGTTTTCTACCCCCATTGATTATCTACAGACCCGCTTTTTGAAGTGGACTCAATTAATTACATGAAACTTAGAAGCTGTTTTAAAATGATTATAAATTGCTGAATTTAAGTAGATAATGCAACAAATTCCTCGTATATATTTAGCGGGTTGTTTTCGACAGACTCCTCATGTATATTTAGCAGATGTGTTCACAGACTCCTCCGTCGCTACCGCGCCACCTCCCCTAACTTAGGGGAGGAGCCAAGTTACCGTACTGGGTGTCAATGCTATACATCCGCTTCATAGTCTTTTCAAGCTATGGTATATAGG
>JAJPZU010000164.1 GCA_021204165.1 Prevotellaceae bacterium | reverse complement strand
TTGTATATGTATAAAACAGAAAATACGTGTATAATTATTGTGTATATATTGTTGAAAAATTGAATAAATATCTATAATATATTGATTTGTAGTTATTTGATATGTATATTTATGCAATGAATAAAAATACACTTTACAAACACAAACGATTCTCGCCATTTTACACATGTATACAACTAAGTAAACGATTTGCTATACAGGAAATAAAACATTCGTTATAATTATATAAGCGTAGTCCGCTTTCAATGGATTTATATTTGTAAATTTTATGTATATAAACCCAAGAAGGAAACAAATGTAAAATGGAGAGTCTGTTTTTATTAAGCTCTGTGCAATATGTAATGCTATAAAAGATATATAAAAACCGCATTCTTTAATTCTTTCAAAAGGTCAGACTAAAGAATGCGGGATATGTTTTTAGTAATAAGAATCGGATAGAATGGTATAAGATATATTTCAATGCATGATAAAATAAATAAGCTCTCGCATTAAATCTCCATCAGTTGTATTGCCCTTTCCTACACCTTTCATTCTTGCATCTGTTTCTCTAAGTTTTCCAATGATTAGCATTGTCTTCATGGCATTATAATTTTTCATAGCAGTCATATAGTCTCGTAGTTGCCATGAGTTTCTAAAATCAAGATAGTCGCACATTCCTTGCTCTGTTTTTACAGGAAAATAAAAGGCAAGCATCATATTTGAGAAAAAATTGAACAGCATAGCAAGTGTAACTACAGGGGGATTGGCTTTGGGATTCTGCTCAAAATAGCCAATAATCTGGTTTGCCTTATAGACATCTTTATTTATTATTGCGTTTCGGAGTTCAAGATTATTGAAATCTTTACTGATACCTATATTCATTTCTATCATCTCCGGTGTTATCCTGTTGAAACCCGCAGGTAAAGTGATTGCCAGCTTGTCAAGTTCTCCTGCCATTCGGTTTAGATCGGAACCTATGGACTCGACAAGCATAAGAACAGAACGTTCATCAATACCTATATTCTTTCGTCTAAGATAATCTGTGACAAATGAAGGGAGCTGACTCTCCTTCAATTTACGACTTTCATATACCACTCCGGTCTTTTCAATAGCGGCGACAATTTTCTTTCTTTTATCTACAGTGCCGTTTTTATAGCAAATAACCAGAATAGTCGTTTTCAGAGGATTTTGCACATAAAAAAGAAGGTCGTCTAGTTTTAACAGATTCTGCGCCTCTTTAACAATTACAACTTGATGTTCTGCCATCATTGGATAACGTTTGGCAGAATTGATTATATCTGCGACATTGGTCTCTCGCGTACAATATATTATCTGTTGATTAAATCCTTTTTCATCCTCTGTCAATATATTATCCGCAATATATTCAGAAATACGGTCGATATAGTATGATTCTTCTCCCATAAGCAGATATACAGGGGCATATTCCTGCTGTCGTATGGCAGTTATAATATCTTTGTGAGTTATTGAGCTTTCCGTTCTTTTTGCCATATAATAATGTTTATGTTATCGTATATTTTCTGTATTTTTGCAAATGCAAAATTCTTTTGCAAACTTACGGAAAAAAGGTGACACATTAAAGAAGGTCATCATACAAATCAGTACAACTATAGTAACTTCCGAATGAAAACGACTAATCTTCCTATTTTGAATCTACCTTTATATCAAGCCAGGATAAAGACAGTAAATGGCAAGCTGAAAGTTCTTGATATTTTGCGCAGACGATTCGTTGCTCTCACCCCGGAAGAATGGGTGAGACAGAATTTTGTGAATTTTCTGATAAACTACAAGGGCTATTCGCAGACCCTTATGAATAATGAAGTTATGCTAACTTTCAATGGTATGGTGCGACGTTGCGATTCTGTGCTCTACACCAACACTCTAAACCCAAGAATGATTATAAAATATAAAGCACCCAATATTGAAATAACTCAGAAAGTATTTGACCAGATATGCAGATACAACATGGTGCTGCATGTAGATTATCTTGTCATAAGCAATGGAATGAATCATTACTGTTGCAAAATAGATTATGAAAACCGGACTTATACATTTCTTGAGGATATTCCTTTATATAAAGATTTGTAGTTAAAAACATCAGAAGTACATATTAATATACAAAGACACTTTCATTTGCTTTGTTAATTCTCAAAATACATTTGTCGCATGAAGAATATTATCACATTTCTACATGATTTACAGTGCAATAATAACCGAGAGTGGTTCAATGCCCATAAATCAGAATACATCGCAGTACAGGCAAGATTCAATACTTTTGTCGAAGAACTGATAAAAGAGATAAGCCTTTTTGATCCTGCAGTAGAAGGATTGACAGCCAAAGACTGCACATACAGAATATATAGAGACACTCGCTTCTCAAGCGACAAGAGCCCTTACAAAACTCATCTTGGGGCATTTATATGTCGTGGTGGCAAGAAGTCCGGATATTCCGGATATTATTTTCAGATTTCAGCCGGAAAAAAGGACACAACTTCTGAACTACCTTTCATTGAATGTGAGGAACAAACCGATTCATGGCAAGACATACATTTTCTTGCATCCGGAGACTATTGTTACCCTCCCGAGGTCCTTCAGGTGATACGCGAAGACATCATGAATGGAGAAGGAGATTTTGAACACATTATCAAGCATAAAATTGATTCCGGATTTCGTCTTGATACAGACAATATGCTTAAACGTAATCCAAAGGGTTTTCCCAATGACGCACCATATTCAGAATATCTCCGACTTAAATATTTCTGTCTGATGTATCCGGTAGATACTGATTTTGTTTGTGCTCCGAATCTGGCACAGCGACTTGCCAAACTATTTCAAACAACAAAACCATTTATCGACTATGTAAATCGTGCTGTTGACTATGTTAAAGAACAGAACTGAAAGGTTTCAAGTTCTTCATACAATAAAACAAACACACTGATTTAATCCTTAAAATACATACAATGACCACAAAACATATAAAACAAGCCTTTCTGCTCTTTTGTCTTTTCTTTCCATCTTCTCAGCTCTCGACAAAAGCACAAGAGAAATACTGGCGGATGGAAGCAGAGGCAAACGACAGCCGAATTATATGGCGAGGGGATACTGCCGAGATTCTTGCTCCGAAAGGACTTACTCTTTGGTATAAAAAGAAAATGACCGGGAATGTAGTGATAGAATATGATGCCTGCATCATAAACCGCAACACAGACAATATATTACCGGATATAAATAAGATTATAGGAAGCGTGGAACCATGCAGCTATGAACGAACAAGTGATCTCAACTGTTTCTGGATGGCAAGCGATCCACAGACTCCCGATATATGGACACACATGAAAAAGCGTAACGGAGTATTTCTCAATTGTTATGCTCTTCAACTTTATTATATGGGATTCGGCGGAAACTACAATTCCACAACAAGATTCAGACGTTACGATGGAGACAGACGTGGAGTGGCAGAAGCGCGTTTCCGCCCCGGAATCATCAGTGAATATACGGATGAAAAGCATTTACTTCGCCCAAACCATTGGTATCATGTCCGTCTTGAAAGCATAGATGGCAGAGTCCGTTATTTTATCGACGGAGAATGTCTGGTCGATTATTTTGACCCGAAGCCTTTGAAGTCCGGATGGTTCGGGTTCAGAACCACACTTGCCCATGCCAAAGTATGTAACTTTAAATATTCGGCAGTGGATGAAGACCAAAATCCTATTGTATTAAACTGGATTGGCGGCAAACTTCCTTCCGGCAATTTATCAAATGAATATGCACCGACAACTTTCGGCATTCCATTTGGTAAAGGTGAACGAAAAAGCAACGCTTCTTTCAGTTTATATACAAACACCGGAGAATATATTCCTTCAGACCACTGGACGTTGGCTTGTTGGGCTGACGGTTCAATCAAGTGGGAAGCCGTTGCTGCAAATATTCCGACAAATGCGGACACCTGTTTACTATACACAGACAATCGGATGACTCCTTCCACCTTTCGGAAGAATGAAAAAACATACAGTCTAAAAGTTGAGGAGAATGCAGGTAAGATAAAAATCTGTACAGGTGCCATGTGCCTTTATCTGACACAAGGCAATGAGTCTCTTATTGACAGTATAACCCTTCATAATAAAACGGTCAGTCATAGAACCCGGTTGATTTGTTCATACGATGTGAAATCTCATGACAATGGAGGAACGATAAAGACAGAACGTCATGAAGTTGTAAGCAAAATTGAAAGATTGACGATTGAGCAGAAAGGCGATGTACGCTGTACACTTAAAGCAGAAGGAGTACACCAAGGGGCAGAAGGTAAGTTCCTGCCGTTCATTGTCCGTATTTATTGTTATGCCGGAAGCGATGAAGTGAAGTTGGTACATACATTTACCATAGATTCTGTGATGGCGCAACATCAGATTAGCAGCGTCGGTCTTCAAACGGAAGTTCCCTTTCGGGAGACAGAATACAACAGACATATTGCTTTTGCAGCAGAGAACGGAGGTGTATGGAGCGAACCAGTTCAACCTCTTGTCGGCCGCAGAGTCATTAATATTCCACAGCAGACATTCAATTCGCTGCCGGCACAGATGGCAGATAGCTTGCAGAATGTAGATGCGACGATAGAGCAATTGCAACTTATGGGAGTAGCACTTCCTAAATACGACACTTTTGACGAAAAAGGACGTTTCATGATTGACAATCTGGCTCAGTGGGGTATATTCAGACTCTCACAGCTTACCCCAAATTCCTTTTCCATCAGGAAAAAAGCTGTTGGTACCGCTTCATGGGTTGGTACAACAGAAGGCACCCGTGCTTCCGGTGTTGCATTTGTGGGTGACGTAAGCGGTGGAATGTTGTTTGCATCAAAAGATTTCTGGCAGTCATATCCTTCGACTATTGAAATCAAAGGAGCGCGCAGCAACTGTGCGACAGCCAATATATGGCTATGGAGTCCTGAAGCAGAATCCATGAATCTTACACATTATGATACTATAGCCCATTCGCTCGAAGCCAGTTATGAGGATGTACAAGAAGGCATGAGTACTCCTTACGGTATATCCCGCACAAGCATATTACACCTTAAAGCGTTAAATACATATCCGGGAAAAGAACGTTTCGGAGAACTTGCTCAATTGCAAACTTCTGTCCGACAGCTTGTCTGTACTCCTGAACACCTTCACCGCAAACGTGCTTTCGGCATCTGGAGTCTGCCAAACCGCACAACTCCTACAGCTGCTATGGTCGAAGACAGACTTGACTATATCATTGATTATTATAAAAAATCAATAGAACAGCACAATTGGTACGGGTTCTGGAATTACGGTGACTTTATGCACACGTATGATCCAGTCCGTCACGAGTGGCTTTATGACATAGGCGGATACGCATGGGACAACACAGAACTTGGGAGTAACGGCATGTTGTGGTATAACTTTTTGAGGACCGGGCGTGCAGACATCTGGACTATGGCTGAAGCTATGACACGTCATACATCCGAAGTCGATGTATATCACATAGGTCCCAACGCAGGGCTTGGTTCGCGTCATAATGTCAGCCATTGGGGATGTGGAGCCAAAGAAGCCCGTATCAGCCAAGCTGCATGGAACAGATTCTATTATTATCTCACAGGTGATGAGCGGACAGGAGAACTTATGACGGCTGTACGCGATGCCGACCAGAAGCTCTATACACTCGATCCAATGCGTCTGGCGCAGCCCCGCAGCCAGTATCCATGTACAGCCCCCCGCACGTCTGCGCATCGGTCCCGACTGGCTGGCTTACTCCGGCAATTGGATGACGGAATGGGAACGTACCGGCAACATCGCATACAGAGATAAGATTATAGCCGGGATGAAAAGTATTGCTGCTATGCCTCACGGTATATTCAGCGGACCGAAAGCACTTGGCTTCGACCCTGCAACCGGTATCATTACAAACGAATGCGACACCTCCATACAGAATACCAACCATCTGCTGTCCATTATGGGAGGTTTTGAGATTATGAATGAAATGATAGAAATGGTGGATATGCCCGAATGGAATGCCGTATGGCTTGACCATGCAGCCAAATACAAGCAGAAAGCTCTCGACATCAGCCGCAATCATTTCCGCATCCCTCGTCTTGCCGCATACGCTTCATGGCTTCTCCATGACAAGGAACTTGCGCGTTCTGCATGGAACGACCTTCTGCGTGTCAATAAGAAAGGAGAACCCACAGTTTTTCCTTTTGGAAGTAAAAGGGTAGATGTGCCATATACTTTACAAGCTATCGACGAAGATGAAAAGATGAATACCAACGATGCCTCCACATGGAGTCTTGATGCGATATTCATGCAGGAAGTGTGCCCTTTCCCATATTAACAAACAGAATGAATACAAAAAAAGGATGACAGAAGAGGAATATTCTGCCATCCTTTTAGATTTGTTCAAATACGAACAATTTATATAAATAATTTCACCCTGCAAATAAATTCTTTACCCTCAATCTTTTTCCTCATTATTAACCGTTTCTTTCTTCTTCATCAAATGCTTCATCCGCCATTATACTATAACGGGCATGTCGTTCTGCAGCAGACATAGAAGCCTCACAATCGTTCATTTCGGCCTTTTTCATATTCCACAACTTTCCGAAGAAGTTCATACGCGTATTACTGTCTTTACACATGGTAGAGAAAGTGCCTTCCTCGCTGTATTCAAAGTTGCGGGAATTGCGGATAGAAAGTGCGGCAGCCACCTCTTCCGAACTCTGATTAGCCCCCATATAAGTAAATGTCCATCCCTCTCCACGAAGCTGTTCAACGAGTTTCTTGATGCTTGCACGTGTATATTCTCTCGAAGAGTTCTCCATACCGTCTGTAATGATGGTCACTACCACAATCGCATCTTCCATTCCCTGTACATGCCTGCGCATGGCCGTGAGCGTAAAGCCCATAGCATCGTAAAGCGGAGTATTGCAACAAGGTATATAATCTTCCATACCCAACGGATGAGTTGCCGACACCGGTGTCTTGTCAAATACATGTTTAGTTTCGCAGTCGCAGAATGTTACAAGCGACACAAAATGTTCTTGCGTCTCAGCAAACTTTTCCTGTGCCTTCCTGATTCCTGCCAACGTCTCGTTAAAGCCGTCAACAGCAGCGCGGCGAATATAATTCATTGAACCGCTGCGGTCGAGAATAATAACATTGAACACCTGTGTCTTCTGAATCTCTTTCTTGTCTGTCGCTTCCATCTTCTCTTGTTTTTTGTTGTTTGTCTATTGTTTGAGGCAATCTTTTCTGCCTCTTCTCTCATTGTATGCAACTCTTTGAAACCTTTAATTTTGCGGAATTTCACCAACGGTTTGCCGGTACGGTCAATGTAGCCATAAAGTGTCACCTCCTCATCATCGGTCATACCGAAACCGTCTTCGTCCATAAAATACATGCCGTCAGGGTTAATCTGCCAGCTAACCTCCGCCACATTTTCAGAATACGCATCTACCAGCGTGGGGTAATGTGCATATCCTTCCCGCGCTCTTTCCCGAAACTCTTCAGGCACATCATTCAGTGTACTGAAATCCACGTCCGCCCCCGTAACAGTCATCAGACATTCCAGCTCAGACATAAATTCATACGCGCACTTCGTTTTGTGGTCAAGCAGATAGCGAGGTTTCCAATATCCACCTATTACTTGCTGAATAAGCCCCATACCATCCCCCTTGTCATTTCTTGAATAAGGATACTGTGAATAAGTTTCACAGCAAAGCCTTACATACAGTTCCTTAGACTGCCTTTCAGAAGATGCCTCCCTCTTTTTCTCAGATAAATTAGATTCCATAAGCCGCTCCTTTTTATTGTTATATATGATTAAAGAGTGTAAAACTCTTCAGTTGCTATCATTGCATATAAAATTTTTGCTTGTAAATTTCTCTTTTATGAGTGAATACAGAATGATGTAACCCTCTTTCATAAGTTTTTATGCCAATTCTCTTACTTGCTTTTTTCGTTTCACTCGTATATTTTGATTATTTTTGCCCGAAGATTTTCAGTCTCAAATAAATTGCAACTGTTTATGGAACCAACATTTAACTTGGATGCTGTTGACAAAAAAGGGAAATATGAAGAGTTTATCCCCGGATTTTCCGCTCTGATAGAGGGCGAGACAGACATGATTAGTATATTGGCAAATACTTCCGCCGCCTTGAAAGAAGCATTCAACTTCTTTTGGGTCGGTTTCTATATCGTAAAAGGAGAAGAACTTGTTCTCGGACCATTCCAAGGTTCTGTGGCATGTTACAGGATAAAGAAAGGGAAAGGAGTATGTGGCACTGCATGGCAGGAAGGGCGCGCAATAGTAGTTCCCGACGTGGAAGCATTCCCGGGACATATAGCGTGCAGTTCATTGTCGCGTTCTGAAATTGTCGTTCCTCTTCATTCCGCTTCAGGTGCTGTCATGGCGGTTCTCGATATTGACAGTGACCGTCTTGCCGACTTTGACGGTACAGACTGTGAATATCTGAGCAGGATTGCTGATATACTTGCTGCCGCAATGCATCATTTAGATATATCAGAAAAGGTATAGTTTGTATTCAATTTTAGATAAAATATTCGCGGACTTCCTTGTCGCAAACTCTCCGATTGTTACGATTTCATACATTCGGAGAGGTTGCGTCAAGGAAGTCCGCGAGTACCCGCTGTCTCTTATGCACATCGCAGAGCCCGCGTGGGGGCGGAGCAGGTAGG
>JAJPZU010000066.1 GCA_021204165.1 Prevotellaceae bacterium | reverse complement strand
CACCGCGGTGTGCAAAAATTTTCACCGCGGTGAAAATTTAAAAACACTGCGGTAAAAATTCGGGAAGACTTTGTCAAAATATAATAAATGTGAACATGAAACCCAAAATCATAACACTATTTCACAATTAAGAAGGCTCTCGGAAAATGCGCGTAGAATCCCCGACTTCCGATAAAAGTTCGGCACGCTTCATTTTGACGCGTGCCAGAGGGCTTGGAATTTTAACATTTGACGAAATCAAAAAGTAAGCATTTCACATCAAAATCATGAATTAAGATTCAAAACAACACACTCTTACTTTCATTTTGTCAGAAAATAATTTCGTTAAAAAAAGTATATAAAAAATTTTGTTATGGGAGTGTTTTTGAAATGTATTCACTGCCCATTTCTTTCATTTAAGCGGATGTATTCAACGGAGGAGTCAGCAAGTGCATCCACAGACATGCCATGAAGACTTTGACGAAGACATCCACCTGCTGTAACAAACAAATTTAGAACAACCTCTTCTAAAAAGTCCACTAAAAAACCGGCATCTTGTCAAAAAAGCGTAACTTTGCGGAAATTAACGACTTTAAGTCGATACCCCACACTTACCGTTCACAAGATTCTCTGCCCACAGAACAACGACAGCAACGACAGATGTCTATCCATCGCCTGTTGGCACGGCAGCAGTTTCTGCATGGGATTTCACTACAGAACATTATAAAAATAGAAAAAAAACATAAAACTAAGTATGGCATTAAAAGCAGGTATAGTAGGACTTCCGAATGTCGGCAAATCCACTCTTTTCAATTGCCTGTCGAGCGCGAAAGCACAGGCAGCCAATTTTCCGTTTTGCACAATAGATGCACAGCTGGGACAAATATCCGTTCCTGACGAGCGACTGACCAAACTTGCAGAGCTTGTACACCCGGGACGCATTGTTCCCGCCACATGCGACATAGTAGATATAGCAGGACTCGTGAAAGGAGCAAGCCGCGGAGAAGGACTGGGCAACCAGTTCCTCGGCAACATACGCGAATGTGACGCCATCATACATGTGCTCCGCTGCTTCGACAACGGGAACATCGTGCATGTAGATGGCTCTGTCGATCCTGTACGCGACAAGGAAATCATAGACACGGAGCTTCAGCTCAAAGACCTTGAAACGGTGGAGAGCCGCATCAAGAGAGTAGAGAAGATTGCCAACGTAGGCGGCGACAAGCAGGCAAAGGTAGAACTCGAACTGCTGCTCCGCTACAAGGAGGCTCTCGAACAGGGACTGAGCGCACGCACCGTGGAGCTTGAGACGGAGGAGGAAATGGCAGCAGCGAAGAACATGTTCCTTCTCACCACCAAGCCGGTGCTTTATGTCTGCAACGTAGATGACGCAAGCGCAAAAAGCGGCAATGCCTACACGGAGGCGGTGCGCAATGCCATCAAAGACGAGAATGCGGAGATGATTATCATTTCGGCACAGACAGAGGCTGACATCGCTGAACTGGAGACATACGAAGAGAAGCAGATGTTCCTTGAAGACCTCGGACTGAGCGAAAGCGGATGCAACCGCCTCATCAAAGCCATATACTCGCTCCTGAACCTTGAAACCTTCATCACAGCAGGAGAAATGGAAGTGAAGGCATGGACTTACCGCAAAGGATGGAAGGCTCCTCAGTGTGCCGGAGTGATACACACAGACTTCGAGAAAGGATTCATCAGGGCTGAAGTCATCAAATATGAGGACTACATCAAGTACGGGTCGGAATCGGCAGTGCGTGAGGCCGGCAAACTCGGTGTAGAAGGTAAGGAATATGTGGTACAGGACGGCGACATCATGCACTTCAGATTCAATGTATAAGACATCATGCCTCCACGGCAAAAGAAAACGGGAATACGGAGACACGGAGAATAAGGAAACGCTCCGTATCTCCGTTTTCCGATAATTCACATCATATTATACTCCCCAAGCACTTTTTCAAAAACCAAAGAATATATGGCGACACCTTGTTTCATAGACTGGCAACCAAGTCTTGAGATTCTAAAAATAGGCGGATTCTCGCTCCGCTGGTATTCCTTCCTGTGGTGTGTAGGACTGCTGTTTGCATATATAATTGTACAGAAGCTCTACAAGCAGCAGAAGATTGCAGACGAGAAGTTTGAACCGCTGTTTCTCTACTGCTTCTTCGGAGTTCTCATCGGTGCACGTCTCGGACACTGCCTGTTCTACGAACCGGAGTATTATCTCGGCTCCGTAAAGGGAGTCATGGAGATGATTCTGCCCGTCCGCTTCGCCCCCGACACATGGGACTGGGAGTTTCGCGGCTATGAAGGGCTTGCCAGCCACGGAGGCGCGATAGGGCTGACCCTCGGCCTGATTCTATATGTAAGGAAGACAAAAGTGCCCGTGCTGACCGTACTCGACAATGTGGCGATAGCAACTCCCCTCACAGCATGTTGCATAAGACTGGGCAACCTGATGAACTCGGAGATAATCGGCAGTCCGACAGACCTTCCGTGGGGATTCCTGTTCCACACACGCGACGCACTTGTCGAAGGAGTGCTCGTGCCCCGACACCCGGCACAGCTGTATGAGGCACTGGCATATCTCTGTATCTTCATCGCAGAAATCGCCATATACAGGAAGTTCGGCATCCAAGACACACACCACAGCCACAAGCCAACAGTGCCGCAGACAAGCCCGGACAAACACACCGGAAGGATGTCCGTCGGAACAGGCTTCTACTTCGGATTCTGTCTCACAACCATCTTTGTGTTCCGCTTCTTTGTCGAGTTCATAAAGAAAGAACAGGTGGATTTTGAAGAAGGTATGCTTCTCGACATGGGACAGCTGCTCAGTATTCCGTTCATCATAGCCGGCATCATATTCATGCTCAGAAGCAAACGGACAGCTACACAGAACAAATAAAAACTCATCACACATGAAAAAATCAACCACCCTTATCAGCATAAAATCAACCATCCTCATCGGCATGGTATGGTTCTGCTTAGGAACCTATGCACAGAAGATTCAGAAACCTGTCATCACAGATATCAGCAAAAGCAATATCCACTACAAGATTTCGGGGAACACCGTATGGGAAATCACCCACTCATCGGTGGTAACAAACCACGAGACAGGGGTGTCGTTTGACCTTCTGACACAGGAAGAGAAGAACGCGGGACATACATGCAGAATATCCGACATAAACGAAGCGGGAACAGCCGCCGTCGGAAGCTACGACAACAGAAGTGCCTACTGGTCGAAAGAAGACGGAGGATGGAAACTGCTTGAAATGCCCGAAGACCGTGAAGGATACATTGCGGCGATGTCCGACAACGGCAAATTTGCGGTGGGAAGCATCCCTCCGTCCGCCAATGACATCTACAAGGAGGAAGCTGTTATATGGGATCTTACCACGGGAAAGATGATAAGCCCGGAAGGAATACCGGAACTGGACATGCAGCATGAGAATCAGGAGCAGAACAGATTCACAGACATATCGCCGGACGGACGTTATATACTCGGAACCATGTCGTTCTCATACGTATATCCGATAGCACTTTCAGCTATATATACGACAGAGAAGAAAAGACTTACCATGCCATAGGATTCACTCCGGACGACATGCGCCCTTGGCGACCTCACTATGAGAGCCTGCTTTCACAGACTTCCCACAGATGAGCCACAACGGAAAATGGGTGACCGGACAAGCATATATAGGAAAGGAAATACCGGGAAGCCAGTTTCTGAATGAATACATGACGGCTTTCAGATACAATGTCGAAACAAAGGAGATAGAAGTATTAGACACGGAAGAAGGACAGGACATCACCGGATTTCAGATAGACGACAACGGACATGTATATGGTGCCACACCGACAAATGTGCCGCTGCGCGAATGGTATGTACATACAGGGAAATACTGGATCAGCGGACAGCAGATCTACTCACAGAAATACGGCATCGACTTCTACAAATATACAGGATTCAACTATACAGGTACTCCCACCGCCATCACCGGCGACGGACGGTATATGCAGTGCCTTGTAGATCCGAACACGAAAGAAAGCTGTTTCGTCGAGTTTCCGAATCCCCTCCCGGAAGAGTGCCGGAGCATCAACCTTCTCGGAGACTACAAGGTGACACCTGAAAACGGTTCTTCGTTCACCACACTGAAAAGCATCGACATCACCTTCAACAGGAAAGTCAACATTATAGCTGCCGAAAACAGCGCGGAACTGCAAGACGAAGAAGGAAATGTCATAAGAAAGTCGCTCAGCATCAAATCCGCGGAAAACAGCAAAAACAAGATAAGAATTGCATTCAGGACACAAAGTCTGGAGCAAGGAAAGAAATACTTCGTCGTCATCCCTGCGGGTACAGTAAGTATCAGCGAGGATGTTTCAATGACAAACGAAGAAATAAAGATTGAATACAACGGACGGGAAAACAAACCGGTGTCAGTGCAATCCATCTATCCGACAGACGGTTCCGCCATCGCCAAGATAGACTATTCGGCCAATCCGGTGATTCTCACAATGAACACCCATGTGGCACTGACAGACACTGCATCCGCCCATCTGTACAGCGCGACGGACAACAAGTATATATGCAGCATGACTCTTGCACGCAACGGCGACAAGGTGGCTGTGTATCCGACAAGCACACAATACCTGTTCGACGGCAACAGCTATACCATTGTCATAGAAGAAGGTTCCATCACAGACCTCACAGGAGGGTGTCCAAACGAAGAAATACGGATTAGCTACAACGGACTATATGTAAGAGAAATTAATTCTGACGAACATATTCTGTTCAGCTGCGATTTCAACAAGATGGATGTTTCGCTACAGACATTCCTGCTGTACGAAGGAGACCACAACACACCAACCTCGGATATGCAAAGTCTGGAGTTTGACAAAGACAACACACCGTGGAATTTCTCCATACGCGAATCAACCGCTTCTTCAGACTTCTGCGCCGCATCACACTCTTCCTATTTCCCGGCAGGGAAGAGCGACGACTGGATGGTCACTCCGCAGTTGTACATTCCGGACGAGAAATGTATCCTGAGCTTTGATGCGCAAAGCTACAGAAACGGATGCGAAGACCGGATAAAGGTAATAGTCTTTGAAAGCGATGAGTCGTACAACTATCTCACTCAAAGCACAATGGAGAGAATGAGGAGCGAGGGAAAACTCATTGTCAGCGAGGTTCTTTCTCCCGGACTGTCGGAAGAAGACCTGAGCGACGACTGGCAGAATATCTCTGTAAGCCTTGCTGAATACAGCGGCAAAAACATCTACATCGCATTCCTGAACGACAACGAAGGACAGAGCATGGTTCTCATAGACAATGTCGTAGTTGAACATAACATCCTTCACACCATCGCTCTCAACAATCCGCAAACCGTCATCAGCAAAGACAGCGAAGCAATATCCGGACTCATCAGCATCAACTCCACGACAGAAGAATATACGACAGTGGAGCTTACGCTCAAAGACAACAACGGCAACGTCATAGACAAAATATCAGAAAGCGGAATCAGCCTCAAAAAGGGAGACACCTATCGGTTTGCCTTCAACAAGCCGCTTCCACTGACTGTCGGCGAAGCCACCCTGTTCAGTATCGAAACCCGGTTGGACGACTACACCAACACCACGACAAGCTTCATAAAGAGCCTCATGTTTGAAACAACCAAACACATCGTTCTTGAAGAATACACGGGAGCCGACTGCGGAAACTGTCCGATGGGAATACTCGCCATCGAGAATCTCGAAAAGAACTTAGGTGACAGGTTCATCCCGATTTCCATCCACACATACGGCTCCGACCGTCTGAGCGCAGGACTCGGCAATTATACGTCCTATCTCGGACTCATAGGTGCTCCGAGCGGAATCATAAACAGAAACGGGAAGACAAGTTATCCTATGTGGCAGAATCCGGACGACACACGCTTCTACTTCAACAATGGAGAAACAAACGACACATGGGCGGACATAGCTCAGCAAGAGCTTGCTACGTGGGCTGACCTCGACATCGACGCGGATGCAGTCTATAACAAAGAAGACGGCAGCGCCAACCTGACAGTGTCGGTTCACAGCGCCATAAACGCAGCGAATCTGAACCTGAACATCTTTACAGTTGTGCTGGAAGACAAACTGTTCAACTACCAGACCAATTACTTCTCAAAATACACCGACCCTATATTCGGAGAATGGGGAGAGGGCGGCATCTACGGCAGTTCAACCACCACTTATCTGAACAACGATGTGGCAAGAGGATGTTCATCCCTTTTTGGCGGAACCGGAGGATATTTCCCGCAGAAAATGGAAGCAGGGCATACATATACGGCAAATATACCTGTAACACTGCCTCAGAACATATCCGACATCAACAATGCCAAAGTGGTGGTCATGCTTATCGACGCCAACACAGACAAGATGATTAATGCCGTGCGTACTCCTATCAATACGGAAGGAAACGGCATACACGGGACTGACGCTGAGAATGTAGCACTGAATATATCTTGCGACAACAACTGTATCATTGTGTCTGCCACAGACGACACGCAGATTACAGCCATACTGTACAGCCTCGACGGTCAGATTATATCTGCAAACACCAGCACACAGCAGGCAATTGTCAACACAAACGGCTACCAAGGTGTCACCATCCTCAAAGCCATCACGGACAAACAAACGACAGTAAGCAAGTTCATGATAAGATAACGGCTTTCAACTAATCTATTTAAAGTTATGCGGGCGCATTCACAGACTTAAATTTAAGGAGTTCTGTGAATGCGCCCGCATAAGCAAGAATATCCTGCACGGGCATCTCTCAAAAGCAATCAGGCGGCTATTTCTCGTGCTTATACTTAAACAGCAGAGCAAACAGCACACCTACCACCAATGCGTATGCAGAGAATATGAACCATGACGTACTCCATCCTGCCAGCTGCTCCTCCATCGGACGAGAATAGACAAAGCGATTGATTACCTCGCCGGCGCACAAAGAACCGACAGTTGCACCGAGACCATTGGTCATAATCATGAACAGCCCCTGTGCGCTTGAACGTATGGCGGGGTCTGTCTCCTTATCCACAAACAAAGAACCGCTCACATTGAAAAAGTCGAAAGCAACTCCATAGACAATCATCGAAAGGATGAACAGCCACACACCGCTGCCGGGATTTCCCACGGCAAAGAATCCGAACCGCAAAACCCATGCGAACATGGCTATCAGCATCACATTCTTGATGCCATAGCGGTGCAGAAAGAACGGTATCAGCAGTATGCACAATGTTTCCGACATCTGAGAAAGTGGTATGAGCTGATTGGCATGTTCCACAAAATACAGCCCCTTATACGCATCGACAGCGGAGAAACTCTGTATGAACGGATTGGCATATCCGTTTGTAATCTGAAGAGAGACTCCGAGGAGAAAAGAGAAGATGAAGAAATAAGCCATCTTCTTCTCCCGGAACAAGGTGAATGCACGAAGCCCGAGAGCCTCTGTCATAGATTTATGTCCGCCATCCGCCTGCGTTCCGCCGCTTACGGCGCACGGAGGAAGCGTCTGCGCATATACGGCAAGCACGAGGCTCAGACCTGCCGACACAAGAAACTGCATATAGGTGTTCTGATAACCGAGAAAGTCAACGGCTATCATTGCACAGATAAAGCCGATAGTGCCGAACACACGTATAGGCGGGAAATGTATGACCGTATCCACCCTTGCCCCTTCGAGAGCCGAGTAAGCTACAGAATTTGACAGTGCAAGCGTAGGCATATAGAAAGCCACGCTCAACGAATAAAGAGTGAACAGTCCGGAGAACTCCACCTCCTGACCGCCGTTCAGCCCGTAGAATGCAGCCCTCCCATAAATACGGCTGCCAGAAAATGACACAGCCCAAGCATACGCTGTGCCGGAATCCACCTGTCACTGATGATTCCAATCAATGCCGGCATGAATATGGACACTATGCCCTGTATGGCATAAAACCAGCTGATGTTCTCGGCAAGACCCACATTGACAAGATAACTGCCCATAGATGTGAGGTATGCACCCCATACTGCAAATTGCAGAAAATTCATCACTAAAAGCCTGACTTTCAGTTTCAAATTATTATTTTCCATGATAATATATCAGATTTGTACTTGTGCAAAAGTAGATATTTTCAGTTTCTCACACAAGATTTTACCATTCTTTTGTGTGTTCAGAGAATAACAAAAGAAGAGAGACAGCCCGTCCGCTCTCTGCCACTCTTCTCTTATTTCAAATTTTCAACAAACAAATGTTTGTCCGTCATGCCTGTGTTTGTTCGCTACTTGTCATATACGCGGACATGTACACAATAATTAAAAAGACGCCTAAAACAGCTTCTTAAACGCAGTCCTCTTCTTCAAAACCTTCCGGGACTCTTTTGGGCAGAATTGAGGCCCCATAAAAAAATTTTTGACATCGTTTTTTCGGGGGTGTTTGACTTTTGACAAAATGATAAGTATTTAGGCTGTTTTAATTTCTCTTTTACCGATTTTATATATTTATGCTTTCTTTTTGATTTTGTCAAATGTTAAAATCCTAAGCCCTCTGGCACGCGTCAAAATGAAGCACACTGAACTTTTATCGGAAATCGGGGCTTCTACGCGCATTTTCCGAGAGCCTTTTTAATTGTGAAATAGTGTTGCAATTTTAGGCTGCATGTTCACATTTGTTATATTTTGGCGAAGTCTTTCTGAATTTT
>JAJPZU010000248.1 GCA_021204165.1 Prevotellaceae bacterium | reverse complement strand
TTTGACGCGTGCCAGAGGGCTTGGAATTTTAACATTTGACAAAATCAAAAGGTAAACATTTACGTACAAAACAGAAAGAAAAGATTTGATTTATCTAAATATACAATCATTTTGTCAAAACGGAGTACTCATCAAAAAAACGATGTCAAAAAATTTTTTATGGAGACCGAAAAAGCCAAAGAAAAGGTCATGGAAAAGATTAGAAGAAGCCGTTTTAATTTTATTGCGAAGTTACTCGGAAATAAAATTAAAACAGCTTCTTAATTTATAATTCAACGAACTATTGAAATAAGGTGATACGGCAGGAGGTTACAGTCACTTACAATACAGTTTAAACACATCTGTCGTACCATCGCTGTGTGTCCGTCGCACAATGTTCGTGCCTTGCTGCTTTGAAGAATGTACACGTCCATCGAGAGTGAAGTATTCTGTCTTGACAACATAGCTCTCGCCCACCTTGTCCATCTCTACACCGTCTATGCCAACCGGAGTCACACCGTCGTTGCTAAGATAAATGTCAGCGATGTAGATGGCCTGTGTACCGTTAGTCCAGAATCCTGCCATGTAAATGTGTGACGGGTCGATAGGTTCCCCCTTGCTGTTGGTCATTGCATGTATGTCGATGACGGCCTCCTTTGCAGTACCCAGCTCGTGAATATAACAGTCGCTCCAATAGTCGTTAGAGTCGAACACGCGGAATGACGGGATACAACTTGCACCGCGACGGAACTTGATGACGATATAATTGTAATTGGAAATGTCGAGACCCGCTGTATATTGCCATCCGCCGAAGCCATACTGACCGGTCTTCAGTGCACCGGTTTTCTCTGTGAATGTGCCGTTACCGTAGATAGAGGGATTCACAGCATCCTGAGTCAGCGGAAATGTCGATACCTTCACAGTGAAGCTGACGCTCTGACTGTTGCCAAACATATCGGTATAGGTGGCAGTGATGTCTGTCTCACCCTCGGTTTTAGAAATGATTCGTCCACCTGTTATTGTAGCGATGTTCGAGTTTTCGATGTTGTATGTGCAGCTTGACGCAATGTTCTGTCGGAGCCCCGATTTCGATGTACTGATGATTTCTAAGGCTGCGGCCGCCCCCGTGGTGATATTAATGACACTCTTCTCCATGCTCAGGCTTTCCATTGTCAGGTCATCTTCCGTGTATGTCTTCAGCACTCCCGGAGCATAGAACAGTTCTTCCGAGTATTCCGGTTCAGTAGAGAACCAGTCTATGTCAACATATCCTCCGAGCTGTTTGGTGGCATAGTTGAACAGATAGAAACGCTGTCCGACAAATATCTTCAATGTGTAGCGCATGTTCATCTCGACACCAAACGAGGTGTAGTTCTCATTGTCATAGCTGTAGTAGTAGCTTGCCTTGTTCGTTCCGTAGTTTACAACCGCACGGAGGAAAATGGTGTCGGCAGTTACCTCGTCGCCAAAGATTTGCTTCGGTGCCACCACACTCGCCCCGTCTGTATATGCGCTCTGCATACTGACAAGCATTCTCTTGCCGTCTTTCACCGTCACTCCGATGAAAGAATACGGGTTTTGGAACACAGCTATTCCGGCCACATCACCCTCCTGCATATTGGCCGTAGCCATCTTGATAGTACCGTATGAGTCGATGTAGTTGGCAGAGGCTGTGCCCTCGCAGTTGTATCCGAATATTCGTTGTGTAAGCGAGTTGCGTGCTCGGTCAAGACTGTCGGTCACATTCACTGTATGAAGACGGAGTTGTCCGGGGTTCTCCATAAGTGACCATGCCGAATTGTCCGGATTGTGATTCCACTGCCACTGCATTCCGAGCTGAGGTTCGGTAAAGGTATCGTTTGTCGGCAGATAAGTACGCTCATAGCTCCGACCGACATTAGGCTTTGCATAAGCCTTGCCGCCTTTGGTCACATCAATGCCGTTGTTGCCAATCACAGGCCAGTCGTCAACCCATTTCACCGGCTCCAGATAAGGAATGCGCCCTATTGCACCGGCATCCTTGAACAACACTGTCCACCATTCACCCGTCTGTGTCTCAACAAGCGCACCTTGGTGTATGTGCTGGTTCGCGAACACCCTGCCGTTATGTTCCTCGTATGGTCCGAGCGGATTCTTCGACCTGAAAACGGTCTGTGAACCCTCTGTTCCACCGTATGTGACATATATATAATAATAGTCGCCAATGTGATAGAGGTGGCAACCTTCGAGTCCGTTACCGAGCGACAGGACTCTTGTACTTTCTATGCGTTTGAAATTCCTGTCGAGTTTGTTCATATAAATATCGCCTATGCCACATGCCACATAAACAAATCCGTCACCGTTCTCACCGTCGTCGAACAACCATCCGGAGTCATAATAATGATCCGTCATCTTCGTCATCTTCCATGCGCCTTCAGGGTCTTCTGTCGTGAGCATGATATTGATGGTTTCGTCAACCCCCGATTTGCCGAAAGCAATAAAATAAAGATAAAACTTGCCTTTAGAGTAATTGAGACTCGCCGCCCATTGTCCCTGAGAATAATGGTTGCTTGTCGTGAGATTATAAGCCGGATTGTCCTCAATCTGGAGAAGCGGGTTGGAGCAATACTCCCAGTTGACGAGGTCTTTCGACTTCAGGATTGTCGCCCCCGGAAAATGGTGCATGGTTGTCGTCACCATGTAATAGGTATCATCCACTCTGATGACATCTGGATCGGGGAAGTCCGCATTCACGATAGGATTGACAAATGTATTATTACCAAGGTCGGCAGTCCACTGTCGGGTGTATGCCTTGTGCGCATAATTCACCTTGGCATAGTCGGCATACCAGTCGAAACAAGCCTTTGCACAGCATTCCGGATTGGCATCGAAAGCAGGTGTCACCGTACCGTCGGCAAGATATTTGTCAATGTCAATATAGTCGGCAGTACCCGTAAGCGTCATGCTTATGTTACCGAAATGGTCGAGCAAGGCCTTGTAGGCCGAACCCCACTTCGATGTAGAGGCTGTGGCCCATGTACCATAATTGGCAGGCACCCATTCACCGAACTCGTTATACTTGCCCTCACCTTCTTTCTCAGGACTCCAGTCAACCTCCGATATAAGTATAGGATTGGTCTTCACCACCGGAACCTGATTCTCGAAGTTCTTTATATATTGAGCAGAATTGTAGTTGTTATCACTTCCGCCATACCATCCCGGATAGTTATGCACAGCATAGCCTATGTTGTAGCCTTCGATAGGACGTGAGGCATAACTTCTATAGTTCGACTGGTAACCCGTTCCGGGCACCCAGATGACACCTGTGAAGCCATTGGCGCGAATCTTGTCAACGATAGGCTGGAAATAATCGTGCAGGGCACTTGGCGTATCCTTACCGTCGGCATCGACAAGCGAGACAGGCTCGTTGGCAAGCTCAATGGATACCTGACCGGAATATTTCAGTATGGAATCATTCTGTGTAACAATGTCCCACACCGTCATGAGATAATCCTGATAATAGTCGCCCACCCGCAACTTGCCGGGACAAACACCCGGAGGACGGACAACGACATATAGACCGTGTTTGAGTCCCTGCTGGATGATGCGCCAGTAGAGCGTCCTCATATATGTCCTCAGACGTGTCTCGCTGAAACACGAAACATCAGCCTCACCCGACTCCTTGCCGTCCGAAGTCTTGTTAGGGTCATTTGTCCAGCACGGGTCAAGATGCAGACGGAAAATGTTGCAATAGGCACCCTGACTGTTGTCTGTAATGGCAGTGAACAGTTTGTTGAAATAATTCACACAACTCGAAATGTTGGCATTGGTGCAGCTGTTGCCCCATCTCCAGTTATTGAAATAAGGACTTGGCGTGTCCATCACTCCATGCAGCACAACAGTATTACCGTGCTGGTCTTTCAGATTGTTCCCATCAACATGCAACGGTGGAAGCACCGACTGAGCAACCATGCCGATTGACATGGTAAGCATGACAGCAACAAGCGTAACGATTGATTTGATTCTCATAATATGTTTTGTTTTTTTGATATTTATTGCGCTGCAAAGTAAACATATTACCAAGAAAACAATTAACAGACATGTAATCAAACCTATCACTTTTGTAACATGGACGACACCAAAAGTTAAAAACAAAGGATTTTGTCCCCAACTTCACATGGAAAAAAACTGAACGGCTCACAAATTCAGATATAAGACCATGTCCTAAGCATACAGACATGCACAGGACAATACATTGAAAACCTCAAAACCACTACAGCCCGAACCTACTCGGAATGCACGGTATGAATATATGCTGCCCCTTATGGCTATTCGAGAAGTTTCTCCAGTGTCTCGTCGTTCTCCGAATAGTATGCGACAAATTCCTTTGGCGACATGCCGAAGTAGTCGCGGAAGCTGCTCGTGAAGTAGCTGTGGGAGGAGAAACCTACCTTATAGGCCACCTCGGAGATATTGACCTTGTTGTTCACCAACAAGTAGGCGGCTTGTTTCAAACGGAACGACTTGATGAACATGTTCGGCACTACACCGTAACGCTCCTTCAGCTTGCGGTTGAGATGGACACGGCTGATGCCAACTTCCTCACTCAACTGCGTCACACCGAATGACGAGTCGTCTATATGCTTCTTCAGAGCCTCCTTGATGCGGGCAAAGAGCTTATCGTCTGCCGATTCCATCTCCACCTCCTTATAATCATACCCAATGTCCATGCGACGCATCTTGTTACGCATGTTCTCCCTCACCTTCAGCGTCTGCTCTACAGCCTGTTTGAGCAGCATTACATTGAACGGCTTCCGGAAGAAATGGTCAACGTGCAGGTTGAGACTCTGCAACTGGAGTTCCTCGTCGCCTTCGCCCGTAAGCATTATTATAGGTATGTTCTCGGTCTCGGTATTGCTCTTGATGAGACGACAAAGATCCATGCCGTCACCATCGGGCATACGAAGATCAGTAATCACAACGTCAGGACGCTGTACGACCACCATGTTGTAGGCGGCATTGCCGCTATGAGCCGGAATAATATTGTAGTCCTCCCCAAGCTCCTCCCTCAGATAGTTGCACACATCAATGTCATCATCGACAATGAGGAGCGTCTTCTTCACCGCAGACATGGCATCGGTATGGGCATTAGCCGCTTCGTCCTCCTCCTGCTGACGGCTCTCGATGGTTCGTGTAAGCCCCGAGACAGTCTCGCGCACGGCTTCGGTCTCGGCAAGTTCCTGACGGTTCTCGTCGGGCAACATTTCCTCCCTCGTGAGATGAGCATTGCCAAGCGGGATGTGTATGACGAACATCACCCCGTTGTTCACGTTGCGTGCCTCGATTGTACCGTGGTGAAGTCGCACAAGTTCATAGACAAGGTTAAGTCCGATACCGGAGCCGATATTTGTCGTGCTTGCACTTCCACTGTAGAATCGGTCATAGAGGTGAGCCATGTCGCTGTCGCTCAGGCTTGAGTCACTGTTATAGAACGTGCATTCAAGCATATCGTCACACCGGCTGCCGTCTGTTCCCGAGGTGATGGTTCTGATGCTGACCACCACTTTTCCGTCATTCGGTGTGAACTTGAAAGCATTGGACAAGATGTTGACGACAATCTTCTCGAAGTGAACAGGGTCAATCCACACATAGAGCGCATTTTCGGGCGACTCGATGGTGAAGGTCATGCGCTTGATGGCTGCCATCCCCATGAACGAAGCAAAGATATTATTGGAATAGGCCACGAAATCGACCTCACTGAAATGGAGAGAGAACTGTCCGTTGTCTATCTTACGTATGTCGGTTATTTGCTTAACGATGTTGAGAAGTCGCTGGCAGTTGCGGTACATCACACTGTAAAGCTTGGCGCGCTCCTCGTCTTTGTCAGATGTCTGCAACTGTTTCAGCGGCGAGACAATCATGGTGAGCGGCGAGCGTAGTTCATGCACGATGCTTGTGAACATGCGGAGTTTAGCCTCCTTCATGCTTTCCTTTTGCGCAATGCTGCGGAGCATCTCACGCTGGCGAAGACGTTCCCTGTAAGCACGCACCACCACAAAGATGACGAGAGAAAGGCAAAGCAAATAAACTATCTTGGCAGGAATCGAGGCATACCACACCGGCTCAACCTTTATCTTTATACTATTCTCGACTGTACTCTGTTCGTTGTCCTCGAAATAGGCACGCACACGCAGGGTGTAAGTTCCTGCCGGCAGACTTGCATACGAGGCTTCATGTCCGGAGACATCTACATGCCATTCCTTCTCATAGCCTTCGAGAATGTAGTCATAGCGCAGACGGTCGGGAGCAGTGAAATCAATCACATTGAAGGACATGGAGAACGAGTTTGTGTCGTGGTGGAGGTGGACGGCGGAAGCATAGCTCACACTTGCATCGATGATGTTGTCGTCGCCCTTCGAGTCGTCATAGACGACAGGTTTACCACCAATCTTCAGTCCGGTGAACAGCAATCGCCCGATAGTATTACTACGTTTCAGAATATATTCCGGGGTGAAACACAGAATGCCATTGTCGCCTCCGAACAGTATATTCCCCTCACTAAATGCAAGCATGGCATTGCGGTGTAGCTCACCGGTGTAGAATCCGCCAAACGAGGTGTAATTATTCACCTTACGTGTAGTCTTCTCAATGCAGGCAATACTTGCAGCTGTGGCAAGCCACACATGGGTCGGTGTCAGAGCGATAGACCGTATCTGTTCGTTGGCAAGTCCCTCGGGTTTGCCAATCAGTTCTGTCTTTCCCGCAGCCTTGTCGTAAATCAGAAGTCCGCCACTCGTGGCGACAAGAAGTTTCCCGGTCTCGCTCTCGGCGAACATCGCCACATTGTCGATGCGCCGGTTCTGATGACGGAGTTCCCCGCCACGGTCTTTCTTTCCGTCATAATAGTATGTTCCGAGTGCGGTTCCTACCCACAGTGTGCCGTCATGGTCAACATAGAGAGACGAAATCCATGAGTTGACAAAATCCGGTACATGGAGTTTCCTGCATGAACGCGCAACGGGGTCAACGGTGTAGATACCGTTGCCGTTTGTACCTACATATATAATATCTTCACGGGAGTCGTAGAACATCGTCATCATGAACTCGCTACTGATGGAGTCGAGCCACTCGGGCGACACGAACCTGTCTCTTTCCCGGCACTGCACTCCCCCGCCGTATGTCGCAGCCCACACCGTGCCGTGTTTGTCTATCAAGACGCTCTGCACAAGGGACGAGCGCAAGCCGTCGTTTACGGGACGGGCGGTGGCAAGCCGCATACCGTCGGTGGTATAGACACCTCCGCCATCGGTTCCGATCCAATAGTTCTTATCGTTGTCAATGCAGAGCGATGTGATGCACGACACATTCCTGCCGTCGTGATAGGGCGACACCGAATGGTAGCGGAAACAGTCGGAATGGGCCGGTATGACGAGCAATCCTTTCTGATAGAGCACCGCGATGATGTTCCCGTTGCCGTCTTCCACCATATCGTGTACTTTGGCAAAACTCATGTCGAAGTCGGAATACAGATTGAGATAGGGTTGCATAGTACCGTTTTTCAAGTTCAACGTCCACAGTCCGCGCCCATCTGTACCGAGAAGCACATTGCCCTCCCGTGTCTTCATCGCCTTCATCACGTTCAACTGGCGGTTATTGCCGGAAAGTTCGCGGACAGTCTTTGTCGCCTCGTCGAAGTAAAGCATTCCCATACCCGTGGCAATACATATTCCGCTGTCGGTCTCAAGCATTGAGTTCACATTGCAAGTATTGAGGATATGCCGTGCCTCGGGAGACACACTGATGTCAACACTTTCAAACTTGCCTCCTAACTTCAGGCATCCGAAGTCCTTCATATAACAATAGTACCACAGGCGGTGTTTGCTGTCAATGAATGAACATCTGATGAACGAGTCCTTGATTCCGTCATTCAAGACAGCGGTGCTTTTCTCCTCAACTGTCATGGTCTTTGTGTCCAGCACGAATGCCCTGTATCCCTCGGTGGTGACAAGAATCTTGTCGGGCGACGGATAGTCAGCAACACTGTTGACTGAATAGCCATAGATTGAGTCCTCGGTCTCCTCCAGCCTTATCCTGCGGAACGTATTGAAACGCGCGTTGAACAGATAAAGTCCACTGTTTGTACAGACCCAATAGCAGTCGTCCTTGAATTCCTTCACACCATTAACCACCTTAAACATGCAGTATCCGGAATGTAACTTTGGTATGGGACATATCCCTATATTGTTTCCGTCGAACATTCCAATCATGTTCTCGCCCGATAGCCACACCATTCCACGGCTGTCAATGTCAACAGCACGCATCTGGCTTGTGGAGATTCCTTGTCTCGTGGTATATAGGCGAGAATTTTGTGCCGACAGGCAGAAGATGATGCACTGCATAAGCACCAGCACGTATAGTTTCGCTTTCATGTCTGTTTTTCGTTCTTCAAGATTTCATTTGGGTTAACCCGGGAAACAGAACAGCCTCTTCCCGAATGCTAATCTTATCACACCGCAAAAATACATATAAAATTCCAAAACACCAAAGCCGCGATATTAAAAAGGCTTTGACATTCGGCTTAGTTCGGGGGAAATTCATGGCTGAAAATGAAAAAAACGAGTTTTCATTTTAGTCCTTTGAGGGTCTCCATAAAAAATTTTTTGACATCGTTTTTTTTGGAGGGTGCTCCGTTTTGACAAAATGATTACATATTCAAACAAATTAAATCTTTTCTTTCTATTTTATGCACAAATGCTTACTTTTTGATTTTGTCAAATGTTAAAATCCTAAGCCCTCTGGCACGC
>JAJPZU010000219.1 GCA_021204165.1 Prevotellaceae bacterium | reverse complement strand
CCTAAGTTAGGGGAGGTGGCGCGGTAGCGACGGAGGAGTCTGTGAATACACCCACAAAAGTTACCGCGTTGAGTGTTAGTGCTATACATCCGCATCATAGTCTTTTCAGCGTGAGGAATATCGGCTTCTCCCCTAAGTTAGGGCATTTGGGGAGCTTGCGACGGAGGAGTCTGTGAATACACCCACAAAAGTTTCCGTATTGTGTGTCAGTGCTATAGGAGGAGTCTGTCGAGTCTCCCATCAAATATAACATGAGGAGTCTGTGAATACTGTATGGATAAATCTGAAAATATCTGTCGTGGATTTGTATTAATTTTAGGACGGTAATCGTTATATTAGATATAATATAGAATGGATAATAATTTTTGTTATGGCATCATTGGGCTTTGACACTTCCGGAAAGAATGTTGCGCATGGAGCAACGGAGCATGTACATCCGCTTTTTTGGTGGACGGGCATGAAGAATCCGGAACTCCAGATATTGCTGCATGGACAGAATGTCCGTGATTGTGAAGCGGCGATTGTCGGTGCGGAAGGAATAGAACTGAAAGAGATTGTGAGGCTTGACAGCCCTAACTATCTTCTTCTCTATTTGGATATACACCGTGCGGCAGCACAGACATTCTGCATTGAACTGAAGTCGGAATGTAAGGTCCGGAAGCTGAAGTATGAGTTGAAGAGCAGGGAAGAGCGTGAGCGTCAGACATTCGATGCGTCGGATGTGGTCTATCTGCTCATGCCGGACAGATTTGCAGTAGGTTCGGGAAAGAAGGAGACTGTAAAAGGTTTGCTTGAAGCGAAGTGCGATGTCAAGTTGCCCGATGCGCGTCATGGCGGCGACTTGGCAGGAATGGAGCAGCATCTGGACTATCTCGCTGACCTTGGCGTGACGGCAATATGGCATACGCCGACATTGGAAAACAATATGCCCAATGAGTCTTACCACGGATATGCCATTACTGACTACTATCGGACAGACCCGCGCTTGGGCACCAATGAAGCATACCGCCGTTTTGTCGATGCGGCACACCGGCATGGCATAAAGGTGATTAAGGACATTGTGTTCAACCATTGTGGAAGCATGAATTTTCTTTTTGCCGATTGTCCTTCTGACGATTGGTTCAGTTATGGCGGCAGGTATGTGCAGACGAGTTACAAGACCGGTGCGGCGGGCGACATACATGCCTCGAAGCTTGACCGTGAACGTATCATAGACGGATGGTTTGTGGAACAAATGCCTAACTTCAATCAGCGCAACCGTTATGTGAGAGACTATCTGAGGCAGGCGAGTATCTGGTGGATTGAGTATGCCGGTGTTGACGGCATACGGCAGGACACCTATCCTTATTGTGACTTTGACGCAATGGCGCAGTGGTGCAAAGCCGTGGAGAGAGAATATCCCGGGTTTAATATTGTCGGGGAGACATGGATGAACCATAACGTCGGGGTGGCATACTGGCAGAAGGACAGCAAGCTGGCTGCTCCGCTTAATTCGGAACTGAAAACGGTGATGGACTTTCCGCTGATGTCGTTGCTCAACCAGTCGATGGACGAAGAGACTGATGACGGAGGCAGAGGCTTGGCGCGCATCTATGAATATATCAGTCAGGATGTCGTGTATGCAGATCCTTTGCATCTGTTGACTTTTCTCGACAATCATGACACGGATCGTTTTCAGAAAGGTGCGGGTCAGGCGCATGATGTGTATCGCTACAAACAAGCCTTGACCATGCTGCTTACGCTTCGTGGCATCCCTCAGCTCTACTATGGGGACGAGATTGGCATGTATGCCAACAAGTCGAAAGGGGACGGTGCGTTGCGTAAGAACTTTCTCGGAGGATGGGCGACAGACAGAAGAAATGCGTTTACGGAAGAAGGGCGAACCGGACTTCAGAAGCGTTATTTTGATTTCACGCGCACTTTGTTGCGGTGGCGCAAAAACTGCCCTGCGGTGGCATACGGATCGCTGACGCATTTTCACATACGCAATGGTGTGTATGTCTATTCACGCGAACTGAGAGGCAGGGTGGTCACTGTGATGCTCAATGGTACCGGTATGCCGGTGGATGTCGATATGAGCGTCTATTCGGAGGTGCTGCCCAAGAGCTATGCGTATGACGTGTTGGCTGGGAAGACGGTGGCTCTAAGCCGTGTTTTGAGACTTGAAAAGCGAGGTATAAGGATTTGGGATTTTAATTGAATATTAAGAAGCTGTATGCGGCAAAAAGACATATTCATGGCATATATTGGTTTGTTTGTACCTGTTCAGTTGAAGAAAAATAGATACCCTTGCCGGTAATTTATAAAAAAGAATAGCTTTATGGAAAATTTATATCCGATGCTTTTTGAGCATAATCTTTTGGAGACAGTGTGGGGTGGATGCCGACTGAAGCCGTTGAAGGGGCTTGCTGCCGACGAGTGTAAAATTGGTGAAAGCTGGGAAATAAGTGCCGTGGAAGGCAGAGAATCCGTAGTGGCCAATGGCGCGTTGGCGGGAAAGAAGCTTACGGAGATTGTGGAAGAATACGGTGAACTTCTTCTTGGAAAGAAGACGGTGCAGATGTTCGGACGCAAATTTCCGCTTCTCATCAAGTTCATAGATGCTGCGGCAGACCTTTCCATACAGGTTCATCCTGATGACAAGCTTGCGGCAGAACGTCATGGAAGTCTGGGCAAGACGGAAATGTGGTATGTGATGGATGCAGACAAAGGGGCACATCTTTATTCCGGATTCAAATCGCAGATTAATAAGGAAGAGTATGCGCAGCGTGTGGAGGACGGTTCCATCTGTGATGTCCTCAACTCGTGTGAGGTGCAGAGAGGTGATTCGTTCTTTATCCCGGCCGGCAGGGTACATGCAATATGCGGCGGGCTGCTCATTGCCGAGATTCAGGAGAACAGTAACATTACGTACAGAATTTTTGACTACAACCGTCCGGGGCTTGACGGCAAACCGCGTCAACTGCATACGGAATTGGCTAAAGATGCCATAGATTATACCGTTTATGACAACTATAAGACGGATTATGAGTGTGAAAAGAATCAGCCGGCGGTGCTTGCTGAAAACAAGTATTTCACGGTGAATGTGCTTCATGCCGACCGTGAATCTCGTCGCGAGCTCTCTGCTTATGACAGTTTTGTTGTCTATATGTGTCTGAAAGGCGGTTGCCGCATCGAGATACCGGCTTCCGCATGTTCAGGCAAGGAGGAGCTTCCGGGCATGGACAGCCTGCATCTGGCAGAGGGATACAGTTGTCTCGTGCCTGCTGTATATGCCGATGTGAATATTGTTCCTGACAGTCAGGAGGGTGAAACAGAGTTGCTTGAGGTGTATATTGACAACAAGAACATAAATAAATAGAGACTTTAGTTGGACTTGTGTAGGGTGTATTCGGCAGAGAAATCTGTCGAATACATTTATATATGTAGGTTGCAGATAATTTTTTGGATGAGTTCTTGTGGCATTTTTTGTGGTTTGTTGTAACTTTGTGGGGAGAAGATAATGGTGCTGTATGTGTTTCAGACCGTTGTTCTTCTTTATATTATGATATGGAAAACCTTTAGAGGGGAAATGAAAAGTAAACATAAAAAAAGTAATAAGCTATGAACTTTAATCTTGTTTCATTTTTGCGGAGACATGCCGGAATCGTATGTGGATTCTCTGCAATGTTTTTGGCTGCAAATACAGTGGCTGCCAAAAAGACGGCGAATGTATTGCCTGTAGCTGATTCTGTGGCGGTGGAGTCTGCTGCTGTCTCTGCCGCAGAAGAGGATTCTGTGTATCTGACAGCAGATGTGATGCCGGAGTTTCCGGGCGGAATGGAAGCTTTGATGAAATATATCAGTGAGCATATCGTCTATCCGAAAGCTGCATTGCAAAAGAAAATAGAGGGACGTGTATTGGTTTCATTTGTAATAGAAAAAGATGGTCATGTCTCCAATGCTACAGTTGTGAGGTCGGTTCATCCTCTGCTGGATGCCGAGGCACTTCGTGTGGTCAGTGCCTTGTCACAATGGCATCCGGCAACAGTCAAAGGAAAGCAGGTGAGAGTGAAATATTCAATTCCGATAGCTTTTCGTCTGTCAAAACCAAGTGCGAAAAACGGTCCTGCCAAATAAAATTAGGAAGTTCTAATGTTGTAATGTCATATAGCGTTCTTCACAGATGCGTTATATGGCATTTTTGTTTGCTTGTCTTCTTGCTCCAATCCTTTTTCTCTTTTATAAATTAGGTGTATCGGACACTATTTGCTATTTTTGTCAGGATTTAGACATAGAGTTGTCGTTGTAAGGAAAAGAAATGTATAAATAAAATAACCAATAAGAGAAATGGATAAGATTGATGAGACGGAAGAGGAACTGATACTCATACGTATCACGGGAGAAGACCGTCCGGGGCTTACAGCTTCTTTGATGACGATACTTGCGCGTTATGATGTGACTGTGCTCGATATTGGTCAGGCGGACATACACAGCACTTTGTCGCTTGGAATACTCATACGTGTAGATGAGGAAAACTCGGGACGCGTGATGAAGGATATGCTTTTCAAGGCTTCGGAACTGGGAGTGATTATCCGGTTCTTCCCTATTCCGAAAGAAGAGTATGAAAACTGGGTGGGTATGCAGGGAAAGAACCGCTACATCCTGACGTTGTTGGGGCGGAAACTGTCGGCACGGCAGATTGAGGCTGTTACGCATGTGATTGCCGAACAGGGACTGAATATTGACTCTATACGACGCTTGTCAGGACGTATCTCTATTGCCGACCCGAAGAAGAATGTGCGCGCCTGCATCGAATTCTCTGTGAGAGGCACACCGAAAGACCGTGCCGCCATGCAGGCGGACTTGCTGAGACTTTCAAGCCGGATGGAGATGGACTGCTCATTCCAGTTGGACAACATGTATCGCCGTATGCGCCGTCTGATATGTTTCGATATGGACTCCACGCTTATTCAGACGGAAGTCATAGACGAACTTGCCATGCGTGCCGGAGTGGGCGACAAGGTGAAGGAGATTACGGAGCGTGCGATGCGCGGCGAGATTGACTTCAAAGAGAGCTTCACGGAGCGTGTCGCTCTGCTGAAGGGACTTGACAGCAGTGTGATGAGGGACATAGCGGAGCATCCGCCTATTACGGAAGGTGTGGATAGGCTGATGTATGTGCTTAAACGCTACGGCTATAAGATTGCGATTCTGTCGGGCGGATTCACCTATTTCGGAGAATATCTGCAAAAGAAGTACGGCATAGACTATGTGTATGCGAATGAGCTTGAGATTGACGAAGAAGGAAAACTTACGGGACGTTATGTCGGTGAGATTGTGGATGGAAGGCGAAAGGCGGAACTTCTGAAACTGATAGCTCAGGTTGAGAAGGTGGATATAGCACAGACCATTGCGGTGGGTGACGGTGCCAATGACCTGCCGATGCTTTCGGAAGCCGGACTCGGTATCGCGTTCCATGCCAAGCCGCGTGTGGTGACAAATGCCAAACAGTCTATCAACACGATAGGGCTTGACGGTGTGTTGTATTTCCTTGGCTTTAAGGATTCGTATCTTGACGAGAAAGGGCAACGCTGAATTTGTGGATGTAAGACAGACCGCATAAAGAATAAAAAAAGACGCTGAGGCTGTAAGAGAAGATGTAAATGAGAATATCCTCGTTCTTATACTTTCTCTTACAGCCTGTAGTGTCTTTAGTTGTTTTTCCTCATTTTTGCTCATATCATATATTTTTTGTTCCTTTGCATGGAAAATATCTATCTGAAAAAAGTGTGAGTTCCCATAATCAATTGTTTTATGGGAACATTAGTTGATAAAAGAATGATAACTTATAAATCTCATATTCGCTCACTTGTCGCGCTCGGAATACCGATAGTGATAGGGCAGCTCGGCAACATTGCACAGGCTTTTGCCGACACGATGATGGTGGGGCAGTACGGAACGGATGAGTTGTCGGCTGCCGGATTTACCAATAATGTGTTTAATCTGGTGATATTCTTCCTGCTTGGATTTTCTTACAGTACCACTCCTATTGTCGGAAGTCATTTCGGACGAGGACAATATGCGGAGGCGGCGCGTACATTGAAGGAAAGTCTGACGATGAACTTGCTTGTATGTGCCGGGGTGGTGTCGCTGATGACTCTTCTGTGTTTTAATCTTCACCGTCTCGGACAGCCGGAAGAGATTCTGCCGCTGATACGTCCCTATTTTCTTGTAATCCTCGCGTCATTGCCGTTTATGTCTGCCTTCAACTCCTTAAAGCAGTTTTGCGATGCGGTGGGGGACACCCGAACACCGATGTGGGCGATGATATGCGGAAATATAATGAATATTGTCGGCAATTATCTGCTGATATTCGGACATTGCGGGCTTCCGGAGCTTGGACTGGTGGGAGCGGGAATCGCCACACTGCTGTCGAGAATATTTATGTCTGTGATTGTTGCAGTGGTAGTGCTCTTTACGGATAGATACGCAGCCTACCGTGAAGGTCTGAAATCAGAAATGACAAAAAGAGGTTTGTGCCATCTGGGAAAGGTCGGATTTCCCATCAGTTTGCAGATGAGCATGGAGGCGGGCTCTTTCAACATTTGTGCCGTGATGATGGGATGGTTGGGCGCATCCGCGCTTGCTGCCCATCAGATAATGTGTACGGTAGGTTCGTTGTGTTTTATGGTCTATTATGGCATCGGAGCAGCCGCCGCTGTGAGAATCAGTCATTTCCGTGGGCGCGGAGAATGGAGAGAGGTTCGGAGAGCTGCATTTGTGGCATTCGGGTTGACGCTCTTCTCCGGTGTGGTATTGGCTTCTGTAATCTATATATTCCGTCTGCCTCTCACCCGTGCCTTCACTTCGAGTGAGGTTGTGGTGGCGACGGTAATGCCGATTATTCTTCCGCTGATGCTCTATCAGCTTGGAGACAGTATGCAGACGGTGTTTGCCAATTCCCTCCGTGCCATAGAGGATGTGAAGATGATGATGTGGTATGCCTTCATTGCCTATATAGTCGTTTCCATACCTTTGAGCTATCTGTTTGCCTTTCCTTTGAAAGGAGGTCCGGCGGGAATATGGTACGGATTCCCTTTCGGACTGACTACTGCCGGTGTTTTGTTTTTCATGCGTTTTGACAGGCAGACTCGGCGGATTATGAAAAGCGGCAGGTAAAAAGTGCCGAAATTTTTGTTGGATATGATAGACAAGTTTTTATTCATATTGTTTTTGGTCTGGTGCATGGCATTTACAGCGGGAGCGCATGGAGGCTGTCCTGTGAATGTGGAGGAAGATACGTTGGTGTCTTCCATTGAGGCTTTGCCCATGAACGATTCTATAGATTCAGCCTTGCAGAATGTAAGTAGGCGGAAGAGGAAAAAGCTTATACGAGGGTATGTAGGCAGTCAGATAGAAGAGTTTAACAATATCGATACCGCCTATATCATACCTAACTTGTATGATTTTACCTTCATGTTGCAGAATACGAGTACGCAGGAGAGTTTCTCTGTGAAGGAAAAAGGTGGAAAAGAGCAGTCTTTGAGTTTTGCTCCGAACCCCACGTTCAGGCTTGGAGGATATTTCGGATGGAGATGGATTTTCCTTGGATATACATTTGATGTGGGCGGATTGTTGGGCAACAAAAAGAGCAATACGAAAAAGACGGAAATGGATCTTAGCCTATATACCTCCAAGGTTGGCATTGACATATATTACAGGAAGACCGGCAATGATTTCAGAGTGCGGAATCTTGGCGATTTGTTCAGCAAGGAAAATCCGCGCCCGGAAGGACTGTCCGATGACTTTAAGGGGCTGAACATCCAGACAAGAGGACTGAATGTATATTACATATTCAACCACAGGCATTTTTCATATCCGGCGGCATTTTCCCAAAGCACAGTACAGCGGCGCAGTTGCGGCACATTCAAGATAGGACTTTCATACTCACATCATAAAATTGACTTTGACCACACTCAGTTTGCTCCTGCCGTACAGGAACGGCTTGATGACGCCTTGCTGTTTCACAATGTGAAATATGATGACTATAACATCGGTTTTGGATATTCCTACAACTGGGTTTTCAAGCCTCGGTTTTTGCTTTGCCTGTCACTTATGCCGGCTCTTGCTTATACCCATACTTATTATGATATAGATGAGGAGTCAGATGCCGGAGATTCTTTCTCAGAAGAAAAGAGGAGGTCAAAGTTCAGTTTTGACAATCTGAATGTTGACTTCGTAGGACGTCTGGGGCTTGTATATAATGATTCTAAATATTTTGCGGGGATGTCACTTGTGGCTCACTCCTTCGACTACAGGCGCGACAGGTTCTCTTTGAACAACAGTTTCGGTTCGCTCAATTTCTATGTGGGCTTCTACTTCAAGCGCAAAAAAGGTGTTGACGTAGAGGCTTGGCGGCGAAAAAGGTGAAAACTTGTTTTGATTTCTTTATTGAGGTGTATATTTATAGACTGCCTATGCTGTTTATGTGGACGTATTTGTGGATATATCCAACAGACTCTTCCATATAGCCGGCATAAGGAGTCAGTCAAATAATACAACCACTTTAAATGGCTGAAAACGCACAAAAACCAACTAAGTTGAACGCATTCGCAGACTACTCATGTGTGACCCGGATATGTGAGCAGACGTATCCGACAGACTCCTCATGTGTGGCTTGCGTATATTAGCGGATGTACTCGACAGACTCCTCATGTGTAACTTGCATACATTAGCTGACGTATTCAACAGACTCCTAATATGTTGTGTGTATGTTTTGTGGGTGTATTCGACAGACTCCTCCGTCGCTACGCGCCACCTCCCCTAACTT
>JAJPZU010000150.1 GCA_021204165.1 Prevotellaceae bacterium | reverse complement strand
CATATCTGATTTCATTCTGCAAAGATAACACTATACCCCGACACCGCCTGCCGCCAACCGGAAAAATCCGCTAACACCTTATATGATTTTCATTGTATTTCTATTAGCTACAGAATTACATATATTAGTTACGATAATAGTACAATGTTCTTCGAATATGAAAATAAATGATGTGTTTTTTTCAACAATCTCTTTTTCTTCAAACAAGAACAAAGATAAATTTAGAATCTTAAAAAGAGATGACCATAATAAATTGCATTTTCCACATATATCGTTTTCCTTTAAGTTAGAAGCGATAAATTCTTTTCCTTGGCATTTTTTTATTTTAAAATGCTTTATACGTACCTTTATTTTCATAATTATGTGTGTCTCTGCGATATTCCTTCTCAGGAATCCAATGACATCTTTCACTCGATTACGTTTTTCTATCGGCAGCAAATTTTAGTATTTTTTTAGACTTTTGTTCACAAGCAAGTTTTTTGTTTTGTTTTCTGTCGGAGCATGCCTCTGCAATCGGATAGTTTTGAATACGTTGTATCAGTCTACGACAGGAAGTCGTCTTGCGGAGATAAGTACTTTGTGGTTGAACCAGTCATCAATTTTCTCGTTTCACCCCACCCTCTCAAAAGAAAAGAGTGCATGCCAAAGTTGAATTTGACATACACTCCAAATTTATAATTATCTCAGTCCGAGAAAAGAATCTTAAGCGTTTACCTTAGCCATGTGTGCAATGAGCTCGAGAACCTTGTTAGAGTAACCGATTTCATTGTCATACCAAGAAACAACCTTAACAAATGTATCTGTAAGAGCGATACCAGCCTTAGCATCGAAGATTGAAGTGTTAGTGCATCCGAGGAAGTCAGAAGAAACAACAGCATCTTCTGTGTAGCCAAGAACACCTTTAAGTTCGCCTTCAGAAGCCTCTTTCATTGCAGCACAAATCTCTTCGTACTTAGCAGGCTTAGCAAGGTTAACTGTAAGGTCAACTACTGATACATCAAGAGTAGGAACACGCATAGACATACCTGTAAGCTTACCATTGAGTTCAGGAATAACCTTACCTACAGCCTTAGCAGCACCTGTAGAAGAAGGGATGATGTTGCCAGAAGCAGCACGACCACCGCGCCAGTCCTTCATTGACGGACCGTCAACAGTCTTCTGAGTAGCAGTTGTTGAGTGAACAGTTGTCATAAGACCATCTGTGATACCCCACTTGTCATTGAGCACCTTTGCGATAGGAGCCAAGCAGTTAGTAGTACAAGAAGCGTTAGAAACGAACTGAGTACCCTTTACATACTTGTCAAAGTTTACACCACAAACGAACATTGGAGTAGCGTCCTTTGAAGGAGCTGACATAACAACGTACTTAGCACCAGCTTCGATATGAGCCTGAGCCTTCTCCTGAGTAAGGAAGAGACCTGTTGACTCAACAACATATTCAGCACCAATTTCGTTCCACTTCAAGTCAGCAGGGTTACGTTCTGCTGTTACGCGGATAGACTTACCATTAACAATAAGCTTAGAGTTCTCAACATCTGCTTCGATAGTACCCTCGAACTGACCATGCATTGTGTCATACTTAAGCATATATGCAAGGTAATCAACAGGACAAAGGTCATTAATACCTACGATTTCAATGTCAGAACGAGTCTGAGCTGCACGGAAAACAAAACGACCGATACGGCCGAATCCGTTAATACCAACTTTAATTGCCATTTTCTTGTTTTTATTAAAAGGTTGAAAAAATATTGTTGTTAATCTCCTTTTCTTTATAAATCAGTTACACACTTATCTCACCACAACAATAAAACCGATGCGGATAGACAGTGTAGGATTTATCCGCAATTACAATGATGTGCTGTTGAACATGCTACCACCACCAACAACTCTATAATAAACATTATCATTGATAATATGCGTATCTTCATTGTTTTATTACTTTTACACGCACAAAGTTACAAATAAATATTTTAACTTTGCAAGTGAAACAAGAATATATTTAATTAAAGACAAAAATATGGGAAAATTTATTGAAGATTTCAAGGCTTTTGCTCTTAAAGGTAATGTTGTAGATATGGCTGTCGGTGTAATTATCGGTGGAGCTTTCGGGAAAATCGTCACATCTGTTGTAAACGACATTATCATGCCACCGTTAGGGCTTCTCATCGGAGGTGTAAACTTTTCAGATTTAAAACTTACACTAAAAGATGCAGTGCAAGAGATTAAAGATGAAAATGGGAATATAATCACACAAGCCACCGACGCTGTCACATTCAACTATGGTGCGTTCTTGCAAAACTGTATAGACTTTCTTATTATAGCCTTGGCAATATTCTTTTTGATTAAAGGAATAAGCAAATTGACAGAATTACGTAAAAAGAAAGAGGCTGAAACCCCAGCTGCGCCACCGGCACCAAGCAAAGAAGAGTTACTACTCACAGAAATACGCGATTTGCTGAAAGAAAAGAAATAAGCAACAAAAAAAGATAGCGAAGAAGAAATGTAAACAAGACAAATTCTTCTTCGCTATAATTATAATATCACCTTCTGATTCAAAGCCTCCAACTGTGATTCAATGCCACATTCAAATATATAAAACGACGTTTATACACAAAAACCAAACGGATCGGCCGATAGAAAAGCAGAATCAGATTATAAATCTTATAAATTCTTTTTTCACTCCCACCTCTATATTTCCGACATATTTAGTTTGCAGCATTCTGCCGTCAAGACTAATAGAAGCCTTTCCTGCATCCACAAGCTTTACAGACGAAGTACGATAGGGATGTACATTTTTATAATTCAAGAAATGTCCCTTTCCAAGAAGCCAAAAGCCTTCAAAAAGTTGCCACCATTTAGGTCTCGTTATCACAGACATATCCAACAGTCCGTTATAAGGAACTGCGTTGGGAGTCTGACCATATCCATGACAATTTCCTATACATATTGACATTACCTCTTGAGAAAAAGATTCTTTTTCTATTACAAATTCAACATTAAAGGCCTTACGCTCAAAAATCTGTGTAATAGCAATAGAAACTGTAGAAAGACGCTTTGAGCCTATAAAGCGCATGGCTTCATCAGTCAACTGCACAAGACGAGCACCAAGCCCGATATTTATACAATTCAAAAAGTATCTCTTTTGAGGAATATTATTTTCATCCGCAAAAGCACACACACCTATGTCAATCAAACGTGTACGTCTTTCAATTATATTATTAATCAAACGTTTATAATCATCAACACCCATCCCCCAAAATCTTGCAAAATCATTGCCTATTCCATTAGGAATAACAGCAAAAGCAAAATCTTCAGGAATATCGGAACAGCCAAGTATTCCATTTATGGCATCATTCAAAGTTCCATCACCTCCAACAAGTACAACGGTCCTATACCCATTAGTACACAGCATCGCCGCCAAACGCTCCACAGACCCAAAGCCTTCAGACTGCACAAAATCGTACCGGACACCACGTGATTCAATATAAGTACGAATCATGTCCCACCGTTTATGTGCATTATAAGAACCTGCACGAGGACTATAAATAATGCCCCATCGTTCCTTAGCTGTTGCCATATCCGACTATGTATTCTATTTTAGTTGGTTACACATTAATTAAAAACCGGATGTCAATCCTTGCATTTATCCCGATTATAATCGTTCCACAAACGTTCAACAATACCAAGACGTTCATCCATTGGCAAAGAAGCATCAATCCAGTTTATTTCGATACCTCTCCGTTCCATGCCTCTGAACCATGTCATCTGTCTTTTCGCAAACTGATGAATCGCAATTTCAAGCAGACGGACCATTTCTTCATAAGACATCTGTCCTATAACATACAATGTCAGATACTTATACTCAAGACCATAGTAAATCAAATCATCCGGACTAACACCTTTTTCAATAAGTCCTCTTATTTCATCTACCATACCTTCATCCAGCCTCTGCTTTAATCTTCTCGTTATCTTCTCGCGCCTCAAACCGCGCTCAATATCAAGTCCGACAACAAGACTCTTTATTTCCGGGAAGTATCTGTCTTCAAGCGGAATCTTCGCACAATAGTCTTCTATTTCTATGGCTCTTATTGCACGTTGAACAGTGTCCGTGTCTGTAGTATTATGCAAAGCCTTATATCCTTTAAGAATATCCGTAAGTTCTTCAAGCGTTTTCCCTTCAAGTGAAGCACGCAAAGCTTGATTCTGAGGCACAGGACTCAAATGATACCCTCGGAGCACACTTTCAATATACAGCCCTGTTCCACCACATAAAACAGGCACCACATTCCGGGAACGTATATCACTGTATGCCTCCAAGAAATCATGCTGATACCTGAACACATTGTATTTCTCTCCGGCATCCGCTATATCTATCAAGTGATAAGGCACTTTCTTACCTGACACAATATAGTCGTCCAAGTCTTTTCCCGTGCCAATATCCATTGCACGATAGACCTGACGACTATCTGCGCTTATTATTTCTCCTCCTATATTAGAAGCCAAATGTGCGGCAAAAGTTGTTTTGCCGCACGCTGTAGGCCCAAGGATGGTGATCATTGATTTCATCATCAAAAGTCCCGAAAACTCTGTCTATTTATATGGATAACTCATCCAGCACACGAATAAGGTCTTTATTCATTGCTTTGTCACTGCGAATAGCATCCGTAAACGGCACATATACCACATTGTCATTACGAATACCCACCATCACATTACGCTGTCCGTCAAGTATCGCGTCAATAGCACCGGCTCCAAGTCTTGATGCAAGAATGCGGTCACGTGCCGAAGGCGAACCTCCGCGCTGAAGGTGTCCTAATATTGAAACACGTACATCATACTGAGGATATTCTTTTTTCACCCTGTCGGCATAAAACATTGCACCACATTTAGGGCTTTCACTTACAATCACAATACTGGAGTTTTTACTTTTACGTATTCCGCGCCCTATAAAATGCTCCAACTGGTCGGCATCTGTACTGTCCTCCGGAATAATCGCAGCCTCAGCTCCACTTGCTATCGCACTGTTTTGAGCAAGAAAACCGGCATCACGTCCCATTACCTCCACAAAGAAGATACGCTCATGAGAGTTTGCCGTATCACGAATCTTATCCACGCATTCTACAATCGTATTCAACGTGGTATCATATCCGATGGTAAGATCCGTTCCATACAAATCATTGTCAATAGTCCCGGGCAAACCTATGCAAGGGACATCAAACTCATCCGCAAAGATACGTGCACCGGTAAGAGAGCCATTTCCGCCAATCACAACAAGAGCGTCAATACCCTCTTTTACCATATTCTCATAAGCCTGCTTTCGTCCTTCCGGTGTCATGAAAGCCTTGGAACGGGCACTTTTCAATATAGTGCCGCCACGAGCTATGACATTACTCACACTTTCAGTCGTAAATGAAACTATCTCATCATTTACAAGACCATCATATCCGCGATAAATGCCTTTTACTCCAAACCCCTTGCAAATAGCAGTGCGAGTAACGGCACGTATTGCAGCATTCATACCGGGAGAGTCTCCTCCGGAAGTCAATATACCTATACAATTTATTCTCGACATAATCTATCACAATTTTTTAATGCGTCAACCAAAACACAAGCATACCACCTGCCCATGCAACAAAGACACGCCACATGATATGACGCACATACCATATAATACGTATCTTTTCAAGCTGCAGAACCGACTGCCCGGCCAACGAACCGACAAATAACAATGAACCTCCTATCGCACAACAGAAAGACAGAAGCTGCCAGTACGCTCCATTCAGAACAAACTCCGAAGCAGCACCACCCTGCATGTCAAAAGGAAAAAGATTCATACCTATCATGACAAAAGGCACATTATCAACCACACTTGAAATAAGTCCGGTCAACACACCATATATATATACATTATCTACATTGCTTTCCAGCCAGTTTGCGATAAAATCCAAGAATCCACACTCCTTCAAGACCCCGACTTCAAGAGATATGCCTATAAAGTAAAGGATGATGCGCATTCCTATAAACTCTGTATTCCGCAAATAATGCCGTTGTACAAACAAGATATTCCCATTACGCTCAAGATTGCAAATACCTTCCACCACCCAAATCAATGCCAAAACACATAACGCGCCAAGAAAAGGAGGAAGCTTTGTCACCAAATGCAGTGTTGGAATAGACCATAGTCCTGCCAGACCTATGACCAATATAAGAATCTTCTGCCATACAGACAAATAAGAATCATCGCCATCGTATCTGCTCAGAATTGAAGAAACTTCAACCTTGCCAACAAGCATTGACGAGACAAGCAGATTAAAGATGCACAATGCGGAGAAAGCCGGAAGAAAAAGTCCGGCGGCAAATACGCTTGGAGTTATGACACCGCGCACCCAAAGCATAAGAGAGGTCATATCGCCTATCACTGTAAACGAGCCTCCCAAATTCGCCGCTATCATAATTGCACACGCATAAATGACTCTCTGGTAATGTGAATGAACCACTTGCTCCATTATCGAAATCATAAGTACAACGGTCGTCAAGTTATCCACATTGGCTGAAATAAAGAATGTCAGAATGGAAATGACCCACAGAAATCTCTTGCTGCTACGCATACGCAGCCACCTGACAAGAGAATCGAAAACACCGTTATTGTTCATAACCTCCACAATCGTATTTGTGGCAATCAAGAACAAGATGACGGAACATGCCTCGGATATGTATTTCACAATGATATTGTCAGCCACGAACTCCTTCACGGTCTCAGGGGTAGATAACCTACCTCCCAAAAAAGCATCATATTCCTCAGGGTGCATAAGGCGAAGGAAATCACCTCCATGAATCATATACAGAATCCAAACTATAACACCGCAAAACATGGCAACGGCAGCGCGGTTTATATGATTTACCTGTTCTGTGCTCATCACCAGATATCCAACAAGCAAAACAGCCACTATGATGAAGGTCATTACAATCATATCCGATATAGCCTCTTCTGTTTGTAATAAAATAAAAAAAGAATGCATTTGCCGCATCTGAGCGGCAAGCGGGACTCGAACCCGTGACCCTCGGCTTGGGAAGCCGATGCTCTACCAACTGAGCTATTGCCGCATTAATCCTGCATTTGCATGTGCAAAAGTAACAAATTAAAATGAAACAAAAACTTTTTTCATGGTGAAAATGGTCAAAAGCCGGACTTTTTTTCTCACAAACATAAATTATCCGTAATTTTGCACTATGATACTCAAGAATCTTACAATCATCAACTACAAGAATATATCTGAAGCAACTCTTGATTTCTCACCAAAAATCAATTGTTTCATCGGCAGAAACGGTGAAGGAAAAACCAATATTCTTGACTCCATATATTTTCTGTCGTTCACCAAAAGTGCCTCTTGTTCCATAGACTCGCAAAACATTCTTCACGGACAAGAGTTTCTCATGCTGCAAGGACTTTACGACATCAACGGCATTGACGAAGAGATTTCCTGCGGAATGCGCCTGCATCAGAAGAAGCATTTCAAGCGCAACAAGAAAGACTACAAACGTCTGTCCGAACATATCGGTCTCCTGCCGCTCATCATGGTGTCCCCCAACGACAACGAACTCATACTCGGAGGAAGTGAGGAGAGAAGACGGTTCATGGATGTGGTCATATCACAATACAACAAAGACTACATGACCTCGCTCATCAGATACAACCGGGCTTTGCAGCAGCGAAATGCCATGTTAAAAGCTGAAGAAGAGCCGAACCCCGAAATAATGGCTACATTCGAGGAGATAATGGCAGAGACCGGTACTATAGTCTATGAATACCGCAAAGCATTCATCGAAGAATTTACGCCAGTGTTTCAAGAATTTTACACACACATATCCGGCGGACACGAAACCGTGGGTCTTACATACACCAGTCACTGCCAAAGAGGAAACCTGCTGGATGTCATTCAGCGGGACAAGGCAAAAGACCGCGCCGTAGGATATTCCCTACATGGCATTCACAAGGACGATCTTGAAATGACTCTTGATGCGTTCCCCATCAAAAGAGAAGGCTCGCAAGGGCAGAACAAGACATACTTAATCTCATTGAAACTGGCACAGTTCAAGTTCCTCAACAATACAGGCAGCCACACCACTCCCCTACTCCTTCTCGATGACATATTCGACAAGCTCGATGCCAACCGGGTTGAACAGATAGTATCACTTGTTTCCGGTTCTTCATTCGGGCAGATTTTCATCACAGACACGAACAGGGAGAATCTTGACAAAATACTTGAACGCTCCAACGGAGAGTACAAGATTTTCACAGTGTGCAACGGAAACATAGCCAACATTTAATCCTCTGCCACAACACAACTTAGGAATACAATTCACTAACATAACAGACCGACATGCGACATAGCAATGCAGAACAATTAGGTTCCATAATAAGCCAGTTAATAAGGCAGGAAGGCTTGGAAACTCCCTTGAACCAATATCGGCTCATTGAATCATGGAAAGAAGTGATGGGAGAAGGAATTGCTCGATATACAGGCAACCTGTTTATCAAAAACCAGACATTGTTTGTACAGATAAAATCATCCGTACTCAGACAAGATTTGAGCATGTCACGTGGCAATCTGGTAAAACGGTTAAATGAGCATGTAAAGGCGCAAGTTATTACGGACATAACATTTTATTAAGCAGATAATTATGTGGAAGTCTAATACAACCACATGATAGCAAGACAGACAATCAAAACATCCTCATATTTGGCTCAAAAAGTTTCCCATAACAAAAAATACACATAAATTTAGTATGGGATTGTTTTTGAAATGTGTTGACAGGCTTCTGCGG
>JAJPZU010000218.1 GCA_021204165.1 Prevotellaceae bacterium | reverse complement strand
CCATACTATTCTATATAGTTTCTCTGATAAAAACTTTAAGATATTTATAGTTGTATTAAAAGGCTTTCTTCTCCACGATTTATATTTTGAATTCTTTGATATTTTTCCTGCATTATTTATTATTCTATCAAAATCACTATTCTCCAAATATTTTATCAAATTATAAAGGACGTTTCCGTAAAGAGCATCTGACAAAATATTATTAATAGCTTCTGAATGTAATTTATATTGAGTTTCTATTTTTTCTCTATAACGCAACTTCAGTTCCTTACATCCTATGACTTTATAAAGCAATAACATGACTGTATCCATGTTGTCATCCAATACTTTCATATTTTTATACTGACGAGTATGTCTATACAGTTCATTAAATGTAAATATCTCAAAACCTTTATTTAGATACCCTTCTATAAGATCAATATGGATGGAAAAATCATTGTCCAAATCCATTCCAAGCCAACATCGTATACGTTCATACTTCACAACATAATATCGTGAAACACAATTCTTTTTAAATGCTTTATACAAACACTCTGCAGCAATACGATATTTTCCCGGTTCTATTATTAAATCTACATCTTTTGATTCGTTTTTTTCCGGGAGTCCTTCATAATTACGAAGAACAAAATATCTTACGTCCGATTTATCCAACGCTTCTATCGTATCATTGAATATTTGTGCATGACGCTCATCCCATTTATATTGTGGTTGATTCATTTTCAAAATTTATTTTATTAACTGTATAATATTCTGTTGCATTATCTTTATGTATAATTCTTGCAGGATTCCCAAAAACAATAGAGTGTGAAGGTACGTCTATATTTACAAAACTATTAGGAGCAATAACCACATCATCACCGATTATAACACCTCCTACAATAGCCGCATTCACACCAACATAGACTTCATTTCCAAGCCGAGGAGCCCCAGCTCGTTTTCCTCCTCTTATACTTCCTATTACGCATCCTGAAAACAGTGTGCAATTTTCTCCTATTTCCGCTTTTGGATTCACTTTTATTCCTCCTAAATGTACTATCAGTAATCCTCTGCCAACTTTTGTTTCAAGTTCTAATTCAAAACCGTATCTAATTTTAAGGTGTCTATATATAATCCACCAAAAAAAATAGAAAATAGATTTCCTTTCTTTACTGTATTGAGCATGACGATATACCCAAAGAAAGCTTGCTATAGGGCTTTTTATTGCAGGATGGATTTTACCCCCCCCTTTTTTAAACCTTAACATTTCATAACATTTCATACATCTATAAATTTGTTTTGTGTAGATACTGTTGTATGATAAACTATCTTATCAAATGTCTGAACTTTATCTCAAACCATTTTGTATTATCATCTCCTATAAGGCGATTTAAAGTCAAGCGCATTTTTTTTAATACAGGTCGACAAATGTTTCTCCACAATTTGTTTGTTCCCCTACGTTTTTCACGTTCTGTAAGCCAACTGCCATCCATGTGATGAATTGTCACAGTCCTATCCGTAACAATAAAAATCCCTTCTTCGTCCATTTTCTTTGGATTAAAGAAATCACGTTCATAAATATGAAGTCCATCTATAAACTGCTCTTGATTTACTTTTATAAAGCCATACTTCTCTAATATCCCGACAAGTATCTGCACGTTTGTAGTTGTATCAGGAAGTCCTTTTGAGTCAAGAAATTTGTGCTTGTTATAATACTCCAGCATTTCATTCATGACCCACACTCCTTGTTCTGAACCGATAATGCCAGTACCAAGCATTGTCTTATTTTCAAAACCAATAAAAAACTGATTTTGAAGAAATCCATCCACCTTTTTTAATATTTCAACATCTGTATCGAAATAAATACCTCCATATTTTTGTAAAGCATACATTCTTACATAATCACTTACAAAAGCATATTTCTTTAATTCGTATGCTTGTTTAACATAGGGTATAGCATTATCTATATCAAATGTCTGTTCATTCCAAAACATAAACTTATATTCTGGTAACATCTTTTTCCAACCATTTATATAAGTTTTCTCATGTTCTGGTATTTCTTTTGGACCAAACCAACAATAGTGTATTATTTTAGGAATCATATAGTGTCTCAGTTATTAAAGTTTTTATTAACAGTTATATTTTAGATATAATACCGTGTTTATTTTCATAGAACCTTATCATTGTGAATATCATTATACACCCCCATTGATAGGCTATATTACCAAATCCTGCACCTAAGAAAAGAATAAATATTAGGTTTTCAAGCGATAAAAAACGAATCCCAAACTTGTAAACAAACAACAGACTCAATAGAAAAGGAAGAAAGCCATACTGATATATGCCACCGATCTGATTAGATTCGATATGCCAATATCCTTCAGAGAAATCTTTCTTTATATTTTCTATACCATGCCCAAACCAATATTTAGCATCAAAAGGATTGAATTGGTCAAATGTATTAAAATAAACAAACGTACGAACAGATGCACTACCATCTGTATCCTCAATGACATCTTGATGTCCTGTTGATACAGCGTCCAATACAGCCAAGGCACGCTGAACAGGTTCATATTCTATTGTTGGTAGTGCAACGACTAAAACTATGAAAATCGTGCCAATATACACTAAATATTTTTTTTGTATAAAATACATGATTATTAACAATAATATCAGAAGTGATGTTGTAGAACCCATTGTGATAAATGTATATATGGATGCCAAACATATTTTACGATTATTCCTATAAAAATCTTTTATCCCCGAGTATTTATGTACTAATCCGTCTAATTTTAAATATGCCAAAACCAGACATCCAAAAACTCTTCCCGCATGAGATGGCTCCAATGAAAGTGAATTCAATTTATACACATTCTCAAAATCCCAACAAATATTTGTGAACTCTTGTTTACGAAAACCAACCAATGTACATATCTGCTGGTAAATCAATATTATTGTAAATGCATATAATATATTACGAATAGTATATATTGCTTGCGATAAACTCAAAACATTTTTATGTAACAACCCATAAAATCCACAATAACCAAACAGAAAAAATCCAAGATAGATAACCGTAGAATAACGTAAATTATGAGAAGCAGAATACACACAAAGAAAAGCTATTAAATAATATAATAAAGCAAAGAATAATGCCTTGCCACTATATTTGATATATTTAAATGCGAAAAATATTGCGACAGACATAAACCCGACTTTCAGATAGCTAATACCAGATCCTTCTATCGGAATAATCTGTATTAACATCATCACAAGAAACATCACTGTGAATGTCTGAATATCAAAATGCGCACTACGTATAATTGATTTGCAAGTTTTAATCATACTTTTGGATATTCCGATACATATACATCTAAAATTCGTTGTGCTATAGCTACCAACGAATAGTTTTTTATCGTAAATTGCTGCAACTCTGGTTGATGTGTAAATCCATTCATATACCGTGTCACAGTCATTCCGATGTCATCTACACTATAAGGATTAACATTTAATGCCATATCTTTATAATATTCATGCGGTCCACCTTTTTCCGTCACAACTATATCACAACCATAGACAGCAGCTTCAAGTGCAACTATGCCAACACCTTCTACTATCGAAGGAAGAGCAAATACACGTGCACGACTATATAAATCTTTCATCTCATCTAAAGATAAAAATCCATGATACTCAACGTATTCATTACCTTTCATCCACGATTCCAACATTCGTTTTTCTTGTTCATTCCGCAGCTTGCCACCAAGAATCAATTTAAACTTATATTTCTTAGAAGCCTCAATAAGCCGTTTGACATTCTTCCTTTCATCACATAACAAACTTATATGCAAACAAAATAATTCTTTATCAATTGTTTTATTAGGCAAATCGATTCCATATGACAACGGAACAATGGGACATTTCTCTCTTTCAAATCCAAATCCTTTGGTCATATATTCCAACTCATACTCAGAACGTACAAATACCCATTTTATAAAAGGCTTTATTTGGCGTAATGCATAAAAAGGATTCATCAAATTCAGTTTTCTATTTCCCCAATACGACCGAATTTTTAAGTTGGTTATACTATAATCAGGATCAAGAATTGGGGATAATGCAATATTAGGATTCACATGATACAAAACTTTAATAAAATCAGCCATATAAACGCTGAAACCAAAAAAATGCAGAAAATCAAAAGAACTCCAATCATTCTTATCCCACATATTCACAAGTACAACCTCATTTCCCAGTTCCTCCAAACCCTTTTTCCATGTATAAGCTTGACTTACCACACCATTAGTCGGAGCAAAAACAGGATGAGACATTATAAATCCGATTTTCATTGTAATCGCTATTATACTGATTGCTTTTTCATAGAAATCACCTCCAACATTTTATGTACAGGTGAACATAGCAACAGAGATAAAATAATACTTATTATAATCAAAATATTTTCTGTGTAGAATCCAATAAACACAGGACGGCAAACAGCAAAATAAATCAGAACGTGCAGCAGATATATTTCTAAAGAATGTCGTCCCAACCACTTCAAAACAGAATGAAAGAACGTATCACTCACAAATTTATCCATATATTCAAACATATAGCAGATCACTATCATAAATAAAATCTTCTGACACATTGCATCAACGGATAAATAAGATGGTGTTATGCCCATTTTACTTAAACATATCATTATGCAAGTTGGTACGATTAATACAAGAATACTACGGTTTCTTTTTTCATCATTCAGTTCTTTACCTATCAACATACCTATCACGAACATAGGAGAATGGCTTAATGCAATATTTATCACATCGGCATAATTAGGAGAGAGTTTATGTAATACGACATTAAAAAGCAATATTAAGCAAATTACCCCCCCCCGATTTTAAATAACTCAATGTGTATCTAAACAACAGGGGTGATACGAGATACAGTATCAGGGTTGTCGCAATATACCACATTGCCATGTAGTTACCATCATACCAAAAACTTAATGTAGTTACATTACCAATATATCTTAACAGGGAAATATCGTCTATCACGGCTTCAAATGTAAAGAAAGGTATTCCTATTATTAAGAATGGAAGGAGCAATCTGAATACTCTTCTTTTGTAAAAAGAATTTATATTAGGATTCTTTTTCAAAGACATATATATGCCAAAACCCGAAAGGAACAGAAACCCTGGAGTATAAACCAATTTGGGAAATTTACTTACTACATGAAGCCATCCCATGGAATAGTCCACATCCGTCAAATTGAAATAATGAATCAACAATACATCTATTATTCCGATTCCCATCAAAATATTCCGATATTTACACAACAAATCACAGAACTTCTTCATTTGGAACTTCATATTTTATTTCACAATCATTGAAATCTCTCCATATTCCAGTCTTTTTTACCTTTGCAGGGCAACCTGCCATCAAACAATATGATTCCTCATTTGAATAATCCTTATTCAATAACGACCCGGTGGCGACAATGCAATAATCAGGTGTCTTCGTTCCAGCCTGCACTATACATTTTGTGGTTATCCAGTTGTTTTTCCCAATAACAATTTCCTTGTATCCTTTCCCCGTATATCGTCCATCTGTAAATTTTGTTAAATGCATGGCACTATCCATCAGTATGACATCCCATCCAAATGCTGTTGATTCATTAATCGTTATTTTATAACGACAATCCACATTTAGACTAACCGAATTTATAACACGATTTCCTATATCAAGAATTGCATTCTTTGCCACCATAATAGAAGTCCCAGCTCCAAAAGCCACATTTCCTCTAAAAATAATAGTACCTTCATTTTTTAGCCAAAATCCTTTTTGCTGAAGAACCACAGAGTGCCATCTTCCCAAATGAATCATTCCAAATCTTACATTATCGCTTTTAATTACGATTTTCCCTGTTAATCCCCATAATGTGGGACGATATAACAATATAGGCAATTTTATTGCCTGCTTAAAAGGTAAATAGTAGAAATTAAAAACAATCGTAACAGGCATAGACAATATCAAGTCCATGCGATTTCTAAATTTTATAAAATCCATGAATTAAACTTTTTTTCTACTTATTATTTGTAATAAATCCATAAGCAACGACTTCTGTCGGAATGCTAATAACAAAAAAAAGTAGGAGATAAAATAGCTAATGACAGAAACGGTAAATGATACATATACATTTGATATACAAGCACAAACAGCATAAGTTAATAATCCTGCTACAACTGAAGATAACAAGAACGGGCTATATGCTCTTATCTGATAAAAGGAATCACGAAGAAGATATTTCTTGGAAAAAGAGTTTGTGATAAAGAACTGAATGAAAACAAATGCAGCCTCTGCAAGTACCAGATATATAAAACCATAATGCACTGAAACAACAATTACAATAAGTTTCAAAAACATTTTCGTAAGCTGAAGTTTGAAATATGTATTGGCTCTGCCGATAGCATTTAATGTATTTTCTGTCACCATTGCACATAATGCAAACATTCGACTAACACACATGATGGCTAAAACAACAGATGCTTCTTTCCATTTTTCTCCTAACACCATCAATATTATATCCTTGCTTTCCACACAGAGATAAACATATAACGGCATAGATATCATAGCCATATACAACTCTATTTTATCGTATGCTTTTAATAATTTTTCTCTATCGTTCTTTACTGATGCCAACGAAGGGAATAATACAGTAAAAAGAATACTTCCGATTGTATTATATGGTAACATCATAAAATGTTTAGCTCTAGAGAATATACCAAGATTTGCAGGAGTCAAAAATTTTCCTATCACAAAAGATGTTGTTTCGTCAACTAAATTCGTAAGCATACTTGCTCCAAACATATTGACAGAATATCCATATAGCTTTCTGAAAGATTCTTTATAGAAATGAATATCAAGGATAAAACGTGATATTATTATCATACATAGCGAACCTAATATAGATTTGGATACGGTTTGTGCAATCAATGCCCATATACCATATCCGCAATAAGCCATCATAATGCCGATACCCCCACTTATAATAGTAACAGCAGTGTTTACAACAGCTAATTGCTTAAACTTAAAATCAATCTTCAATATAGAAACAGGTGCTATTTGAAAGGAATTAAATAACAAGGTGATGGTTATTACATTCAAATAAACAGAAAGATTTTTTATTTTGAAAAAATCCTCGATAGCGTCTGAAGCAAGATAAAGAGCCGTATATAAAACAGAACTGACAAAAAGGTTAAAAACAAACACAGTTGACAAGTCTTTTCTATTTTTATCATTAAAATATATCAGAGCATTACCAAAGCCGCTATCGATAAAAACCTGTGAAAACGTAGTAAAAATTAACAATACTCCTAATATTCCATATTCTTCAGGAGATAATAGACGTGCTAATATAATTCCTATCAAGAATTGCACGAAATATGACAAAAATCGTTCAAAAGAAGTCCATGCAATCCCATGGACAAATGATGTTTTTAATGACATATAACTATTTTGGATTCATAACCAAAACTTCTCTCCCATGGGCATTGCTCCGGTAAAGTTGCATTGAAAAAGAAGCAATGTCCTCATGGAAAAGAAGTTGTTGGAATAGAATTTGGTTCTTCTGTTCATTTCTCTTCCTCCAGCACCTCCAGATATTCCGGCTGTACGGTGGTCGATACCGCCATGACACCGGTAAGCAGTACGACAAGCTGCCTTGACCTCTTGCCCGTGACCTTCACGAAGATGCCTTCCACATTGTCGAGAGTGCCTCCGTGGACACGCACCCTTGTGCCCTTCTCCATACGGATGTCTTCGGGGCGGTAGAAGCGGGTGTCCTCGCTGTACTGCTCGCAGATTCTGATGAAGCTCTCCATGTCTTTGTCGCGGACTGTGATGTAGCGGTCCGCGTCCTCCCTGCTCTTCAGGATGAATTGCAGGTGGTTGTATGCCGACTGCTTGAAAGCGACAATCTGCCGGTAGGAGGCATGCACGAAGACGAGGCTCGGGATGACCGGCACCAGCCGCAGGGTTTTCCTGCCGTGGTAGGTGCGCATGGCATACTTCTTTGGGATGAAGTGAGGCAGTCCGTCTTCTTCGGACAGCTTCTCCTCCGCCTCCTTCTCGTTCTTGTAGATGCGCATGGCATACCATCTCTCTTTATTGCTGTCTTCTACGGTCATGGCAGGGTATGTAAAACAAGCGTGAAAGATGAAGGAAGTGTATAATCTTAGTTCAATCCAATCTGTGCATTGGATTGTAACTCAAAGGATTATGTTCGATGCTCGCGGAATACATATCTGTATGCCTGCCCCTTGTATATGGCATGACGGACAATGAAAATCCGTTCTCTCTCTAACATGGAGAGAGATTCTGCGTGCAAAGGTATGAATTTTATCTCAAACAGCGCAAAAAAACACTCTTTTTTCAAAAGCTGTTAATCTATTTGTTACACCTTCCTTGCTCAAATGCCCTGTATTGCAGGAGGCTTGTCTGCCGTTCTCTCTCCATGTTAGAGAGGGGCAATCTGTCAAACAAACGGTTTGACGATTTTGACTATCCATCATATTTTTCATCTGCGATTATCGGAAACATCAAGGATGTCTCCCCTGTTGCCACATTTATCTGCAATGTACTTAGAAGCTGTTTAAAAATGATTATAAATTGCTGAAATCAAGTAGATGATGCAACAATTTTCTCGTATATATTTAGCAGGGGGCGACAGACTTCTCATGCTAAATGTATTCACAGACGCTTTCCATCTGAAAGAATAAGGTCTGAGGCGACAGACTCCTCCATGCTAAATGTATTCACAGACTCCTCCGTCGCTACGCGCCACGCCCTCCGTCGCAAGCTCCCCAATTGCT
>JAJPZU010000034.1 GCA_021204165.1 Prevotellaceae bacterium | reverse complement strand
GGAGGTGGCGCGGTAGCGACGGAGGAGTCTGTCGAATACGTCTGCCAATATATACAAGTCACACGGAGGAATCTGTAAATACCCCGCTATACATTACTCGCAAATAAATTTAAAACAGCTTCTAAACCCCGAATATTCATGCCAAAGTCCGGAAACTGACAAACAAAGAACCCTCACGGACGAGCCTTCTGTTTCTCCAAACCCTTTCCACACCGTAAAAAAATCCGCCTCAAGTTCTCATGCACAGGATTCACAAGCTAAATATTCCAATCAAAATACACCACACAGAATATTATTCCCAACAGAATAGTCCTTCTTGGTCATTTTTCCCAAACAAGATACCTTTGCACCAGAAAAATCAAAATAACAAATAAAATATTGAATCATGGAAAGAGCAAAACTTCATTTCGAGACATTACAATTGCATGTAGGACAAGAACAACCGGACCCGGCAACAGACGCACGCGCCGTCCCTATCTATCAGACCACCAGCTACGTGTTCCGCAATTCACAACATGCCGCAGACCGCTTTGGGCTTCGCGATGCAGGCAACATCTACGGCAGACTGACCAACTCCACTCAGGGAGTCTTTGAAGAAAGAGTGGCCGCTCTGGAAGGCGGTGTCGCAGGTCTCGCCGTAGCAAGCGGTGCCGCCGCCGTGACATACGCACTGCAAAACATTCTCGGTGTGGGCGACCATATCGTGGCGACGGACAACTTGTACGGAGGTTCATTCAACCTCATCACACATACACTTGCCAATCAGGGAATAACTCATACCATAGTCAACGTGAACGACTTGGATGCTCTTGAAGGGGCCATCAGGGAAAACACAAAAGTGGTCTATGTGGAAACATTCGGCAACCCCAATTCTGACGTGACAAATATAGATGCTGTGGCAGAGGTGGCGCACCGCCACCACATTCCTCTCATCGTGGACAACACTTTCGGCACTCCTTATCTGATACGTCCCATTGAGCACGGCGCGGACATCGTGGTGCATTCAGCCACCAAGTTCATCGGCGGACACGGTTCAAGCCTTGGCGGTGTGATTGTCGATGGAGGCAAGTTCGACTGGAAAGCAAACGCGGACAAGTTCCCTACCCTTGCCAAACCGGACCCGAGCTATCACGGAGCCGTATTTGCGGATGTGGCAGGTGCCGCAGCATTCGTCACCCGCATCCGTGCCGTAATTCTCCGCGACACGGGGGCAACAATTTCCCCATTCAATGCGTTTATACTTCTACAAGGACTTGAGACATTGTCTCTCCGTGTCGAGCGTCATGTGGCAAATGCCCTCAAAGTAGTGGAATACTTGTCGAAGCATCCGAAAGTGGCGAAGGTCAATCATCCGTCGCTGCCTCAGCACCCCGACCACGAACTCTACAATCGGCTCTATCCCAACGGAGGAGGAAGCATATTCACATTCGAGATAAACGGCGGCGAGAAGGAAGCATGGAAGTTCATTGATTCTCTGGAAATATTCTCTCTGCTTGCCAACGTGGCAGACGTAAAGAGTCTGGTCATACATCCTTATACGACCACTCATTCCCAGATGACTCCCGAAGAGCTTGCACAGCAGCACATCACTCCAGCGACAGTACGTCTGAGCATCGGAACGGAGCACATTGACGACCTCATCGCCGACATAGAACAAGCATTGAACAAAATATAATTATCAAAACTATAATCACTATGGCAAAAATCGCGCAACAGCTGACAGAGCTGATAGGCAACACTCCGCTACTCGAACTTCATTCCTACAGCAAGGCTGAAGGTACGGAGAGTGTGGTGACAGCCAAACTCGAGTATTTCAATCCGGCAGGCAGTGTGAAGGATCGTACTGCATTCAATATGGTCAAGGACGCAGAGGAGAAGGGTCTGCTTGCCCCGGGAGCAACCATCATAGAGCCAACCAGCGGCAACACGGGTGTGGGACTTGCATTTGTCTCTGCCGTCAGAGGCTACAAACTGGTTCTCACAATGCCCGACACAATGAGTGTCGAGCGCAGAAACCTGCTGAAAGCATACGGTGCCACACTCGTACTGACTCCGGGAGCACAAGGCATGAAAGGGGCTATATCTAAAGCGGAAGAATTGCGCGACACCACTCCGGGGTCCGTCATTCTGCAACAGTTTGAGAATCCGGCAAATCCGGCTGTCCACTATGCCACCACAGCGGAGGAGATATGGAGAGACACGGACAAGAAAGTCGATATTTTTGTCGCCGGTGTAGGTACGGGAGGTACGGTGAGCGGAGTCGGCAAACGATTGAAAGAGCTGAATCCCAACGTACACATCGTGGCTGTGGAGCCTTCCACATCCGCCGTTCTTTCCGGAGAGCCTTCCGGTGCTCACAAAATACAAGGAATAGGTGCCGGCTTTGTGCCTTCTACATTCAACAGGGCCGCGGTAGATGAGATATTCAAGGTCGATGGCGACGATGCCATACGCGCAAGCCGCAAGCTTGCCGCACAAGAAGGTCTGCTTGTCGGCATATCTTCAGGAGCAGCCCTGTACGCAGCCACACAGCTTGCAAAGTTGCCGGAAAACAAAGGGAAGCGGATTATCGCCCTCCTGCCAGACACAGGAGAACGCTACTTGAGCACTGTCCTCTACGACACGGAAAACTATCCATTGTAGTTTCTGTATTTCAATTCACAGACTCCTCTCGTCCATATCTGTACACTTGGCAAAACCGGTCTGTTTTTCAAGCCGGACTAATCCACAATGAAAAATCAGCGATTTACGAACAAACGTAAGTCGCTGATTTCCGTTTTGCGAAAAACAATGAGAAAACAAAAGGTTTGAGTTCAACATTGTTGCAGATAGAATATTTCAAGAAATAATAGTATTTTCTGCAAACAAAGCATTCAAAGTTCGTATATTATAATTAACTTTGGGTCTCTATTTGAAAATACAGGAAATAAAGAACCATATAAAAATACCGTGTGATATGATACATTTTATAAATAGACGGTTGAAACACCTTATTACACTACTGACAGTCATTCTGTTGTCGGTCGGTCAAGCTTACGGTCTGACCGGTTCGTGGTGCGGCGAACTTGCCATAGGTCAGGCAAAGCTCCGCCTTGTATTTCATTTCTCAGAAACAGCCGACAGGACTACACAATGTACACTCGATTCTCCCTCGCAGGGAGTCAAAGGATTGCCAACCACTGTTACATTCTGCACTGCTGACTCCATATCGCTGACATGTAGCACAATAGGGGCATCATATCACGGCAGGATAACGAATTTGTCCATACAAGGAACGTTTCAGCAGCACGGTTATTCTTTCCCTCTTAACCTGTCACCTGAAGTTCCGCTGGAAGAGCGTCGTCCACAGACCCCGAAACCACCTTTTCCTTACAGCACGATTGACACGGTGTTCGCCGCACCGGACGGTGCCCTTATGAGTGCCACCCTCACTATCCCGGACAATGTGCCCAACAAAAAGACTGCGGCTGTGGTGATGGTGACAGGTAGTGGTCCGCAAAATCGCGATGAAGAGCTTTTCGACCATCGTCCTTTTGCTGTCATCGCCGACCATCTTGCCCGACACGGCATCGCCTCACTCAGATATGACGGCCGTGGCACAGGCAAATCAGCAGGCAACTTCCTGACAGCGACTACCGACACACTGAAAGGAGACGCAATGAGCGGCATTACATTCCTGCGCTCCATTGCTTCAATAGCAGAAGTAGGTGTGCTCGGCCATTCGGAAGGAGGCACAATAGCCTTCATGCTCGGAGCAGAAGACGCTCCGGACTTCATTGTTTCATTGGCAGGATTGGCAATCTCAGGCAGAGAGGGATTGATGAAGCAAAACAGCCATTTGCTTGACCGTAGCCGACTGACAGACACCGACAAAGAAAACGGTCTCAAACTTATAGGACTTGTGTTCGACACAATGATAGAGCAGAGACGAATGGGAGTATCATCGTCTATCGACATCGACTCGATTGTCCGCGCATCCGGATTGACCATAGCTCCGCAAATTGTTTCTTCTCTTAAAATGACACAAAAGATTCGGACACCTTGGTTCGACGCACTTCTCAGCCTAAATCCACGGGAATATCTCAAAAATGTCAAATGCCCGGTATTAGCCATCAATGGAGAAAAGGATACTCAGGTAGAAGCAGACAACTTGGCTGTCATACAAGAGCTTGTTCCGCAAGCCCAGACTCGACTTATGCCCGAACTTAATCATCTGATGCAACATTCTGTCAGCGGAGAGGCCGACGAATATGACAAAATTCAAGAGACTATCTCTCCGGAGGTGCTTGATATCATAGTACAATTCATAAAAGACCATTCTTGCAAATAGAAATTGTTTCAAGCTCATTTGGTGTGTCTATAGTTTTACCAAAAGCCGAAAGACGGTATATAATAAACTCTTGTAACAAATTAAAACAGCTTCCAATTATCTTCAAAAACTTTTGAGAAGCATAAAAAAATCAGGGATATACAGTAACCCCGTATATCCCTGATTCAGTAAATATAATGAAAGATGATTACTTAATCAATATCTTCCTTACAGTTCCATCACTCATCTTCACAATGTTAATGCCTTTCTGCGGAGCCACTGATTGCATTCCTGATACAGAATAATAAGCAACAGGAACAGCCACTTCCGACTCCGAATTTGGAGTGTTGATGGCATCAACTTCACCACCAAGTACGTCGGAGTTCTTGCCCGGACCATAGTAGTACAGATTCCATTCGCCGACAACTACATGGTCGTTTGAACCGATAGTCCTGTCAAGATGCATACCGATTGTAGCCGTACCGTCTTCATTCACATAGAACGGCAACTCGTTGAGATAATATCCGGCTTTGTAGAATGCCACAGAAGGAGTCGTTCCGTCCGGAACATAAATACCGTTGATTGTCCTTGTCTTCACACCGTCAGGAATCTCGTCAGCAGATGTCACACCGCCCTCAGAAAGGTTCATGACCGGTTTTGAATATTCGTCCTCAGTTGTCTTTGCATAGAGAATAGTCAGATGAGTGTCCGCACCATTGTTGATGTTAACCTCCTCTTCCTCATAGCTTCCGGCACGATAGTAAGCATGTACTGTCACCTTGTAAGTTCCTTCAGGCAGACCGGAAAGCTTCTGGCTGAGTGCAAAAGTATTCTTGTTATAAGAAGCCGTATTCTCCTTATAGCCATTCAGTGTGGTAGTAGTCCAGCCCTCAATTGTAGAAGAGTTCTTGTCGCCACGGGCAGGGTCGAAATTATTGTTGACAATAAGTTCGCTCACCTTCTGTTCTGTCTGTCCTTCATCCGGATCGCCCATATACCACAACTTCCATTCACCAACTACCACATAGTCGTTTGAACCGATAGTTTTGTCAAGGCGCATACCGATTGTCGCATCACCTTCTTCACCCACAATGAACTCAAGTTCGTTGAGATAATATCCGGCTTTGTAGAATGCCACAGAAGGAGTTGTTCCGTCCGGAACATAGATGCCGTTGATTGTCCTTGTCTTCACACCGTCAGGAATCTCGTCAGCAGATGTCACACCGCCCTCAGAAAGGTTCATGACCGGTTTTGAATACGTCTCTTCCGTAGTCTGTGCATAAAGAATAGCCAGATGTGTGTCCACACCATTGTTGATGTTAGCCTCCTCTTCCTCGTAGCTTCCGGCACGATAGTAAGCATGGACTGTCACCTTGTACTTTCCTTTTGGCAGACCCGAAAGTTTCTGGCTGAGCGCAAAAGTATTCTTGTTGTAAGAAGCAGTATTCTCCTTGTAGCCATTCAGTGTGGTGGTAGTCCAGCCTTCAATTGTAGAAGTGTTCTTATCGCCACGGGCAGGATCGAAATTGTTGTTGACAATCATTGAAGAATAGTCAACAGGATTGTCCTCTGTAGCCTTGTCGCCACCCATCTTCACAGACACCGATGTAGCATTGAGGTCGGAAATAGCCTGTGCGGCTTCATCATTAGAATATGCCCGGCTGTCGTATGCTTCCTGAGCAGCGGCAAGTACAGCCTTGGCATTGTTGATTGTCACCTGATTGGCGGTAGCGTTGTTTTCAATGGCGTCGGAAAGAGTTTTAAGTGCAACTGCGAAGTTCACATACAGTGAAGTGCCCTCCTCTACATTCTCCATAGCCTTCTTCAAGTCAACAAGAGCATGATAAGCATCCTCCGCACTTTGTACCTTGGCTATTGCGTCGGCAAGCGCGTCAAGCTCCGGTTTGCCGGCATAATTATCAAGCAATGCCTGTGCATTCGGCACAGTCTGAGAAATCACCTGCGCAAGCACCTCCTCATTCTTTCCACGGAAAGTAAGGGTTGCACCGCCAGCCCAAAGGCGGCAATTCTCCACTGTACGCACCTTGTTTGTCACACCAATCTTCATGGTTCCATCTGTCACAAGACCATAGACCACGACAGGACACTGTTCTTCGCTGAAGGCATCAGAAGCTCCTTCCGCTTCATTGATGACAGTCTCGCCAAGATTGCCGGAAGGAATCTTTGTCTCGTATGAATTGATGTAAGCGTATGCTGTAGTTATGCTTTCATACTCATCTGAATATACATCGCCCGGACGGAATGCAGCCTGCAATTTAAACTCGTACAAGCCGTTCTGTAGTCCGCTCAGTTCCTGATAGATGTCGCAAGCCACATTGTGTGCCTGCATAACAGGATAAACTTCCGTATTGCCTGTAGGCCAAACGATGGACGCATTTGTCACACCCTGCCATCCTCCGGCTTCAGAGAAACGAGGATTCTTGAGCAAATCAGTGCAATCGTCACCGTCAACCTTGGCATTAGCCTTGGCATCTGTCAATATTTTCTCCAGATAAACAAGTTCCGCCATGATTCCCGCTTCATCCAGCAAACCGGATTTAAGGACAAACAAAGCACTTCCGTTGCCGTTAAATTCCATGTCTCCGGCTTCTTCAAGCATGAGATAGTCGCTCAGAAGATTCACCTCGTCACTCTCGCTTGCCGTTGAGCCTACCCATTCAGCGGCTTCATCTATCTTTTCTGCATATTTGCTATAGACTGCCACACTCTCTGCCATAGACTTTGAAGCTGCGCTGAAGGCTGAAAGAGCCTTGGCAACATCTGCTGCCACAGAAGCACTGACAAAAGCCGATTTGGCAGAGTTATATGTTTCAAACACAGACTTCTGGCAATAAATCTGTTCTTCTGCAATCAAATTTTCATAATCAGGCTCCGATGCGAGAGTCTCGGAAACGAGCAAATTGTATGCCTCGACAGTGTTGCCAAGATAATAGAGATACACATTGTCAAGACCAATCCAGTTTGTGCCTTTCACCTGCACATCAAGGCCGATTTCGAGATTACCGTCCGCCACAATGGTATAAACATCCATAGGCTTCTCTGTGTCTATTTTGTCAGCCTCAACAAGTTTACAAGCCTCACCGGCATAGAGATAAGTTCCTCCCGGAGTTGTCGTGAAAGCAAGCGCATTAAGATGATAGACACCGGCAGGGAGTTCTGATGCCGATGCAGAAACCTTTCCTACACTGAATGCGTCCCAGTTCCAGTTCTCGTAATGGTTGCCTGTCACAGCGAAATCCGCAGCATTATTACCGTTGGAAGCCTGTTTGTTGGCCGCACCGGTAGTCGATGTCCATCCCGGACACGTGCCGTCATTGAAATCTGTAGCGACACCCAAAAGAGAAAGTGCCTCTACAGGATTGCTTATTGTGGCTACCGACAGTTTGGCATTCCTTATGGCAATTTCAAGAACTCCGGTCTGCAATTCCAATGCTTCGACCGTGCTCGATGTATTGTCATATACAGATTTCGCGGCAGAAAGAGTGCCGGCATCCACTCCGTTCAAACCCTCCGCCTCTGCTATAAGTTCGCCAAGCACCACAGCAGCCTTGTACTGCTTCACGTCTGCAACGTATGACGCATAATTCACAGGCTCCACAAAATACCAAGAAAGATGACAATCGGACATGGAATAGTTATCCATCTCTTCAGGGTCACATACATAAATGCGTGTATCATTTCTCGAAGGAATAATACCCAGATAAGCACCGGGATAAGTGGATGGTGTCCACTCGGAGTTCAAAGCAGAGAAACCAAATCTGTAAGTACCGTCACCCTGCGGCTCAAAACAGAACAGGTCATCTCCGGTGTTGCTTCCACTCTCATCCACCCAAATGCCATTCTCTTTGATGTAAAGAGGAAGGAAGTTGGTGGAACTTTCGGCCGCATTAGTCACCATAAATGAGTTCTCATCTGTTTCTGGCCGGACAAGAATCACTTTGTGACCGGCTGTCTCGCTGACACTGGCACGTGTCCCATAGTCATTGACACCAATGAAAAAGGCACCTGCATCCTTGTTGTAAAGATAGCATTCTTTGCCCACAGTAAGAGGCATGGCGGCAGGAGCTGCCGGTTTCATCCACTGTGCAAACGAAGCTACACTTACAGATAAAGACGCTGCAAAAACAATAAATTTGTTCATCTTTAATAAATTAATTAGTGTTTGATTAGATTTTATGTAACTCTGTAACTTTTTGATTAAAAATCTCTTAATTACCAAGCAACAAGAAGTCGCTCAGAATTTGCTTTTCTACAGGAGTGATATAAAGCCCATGCCAGTCCGCCACTCCGTCCGGCGGCTTTGTTGATGGCATAGTTTGCTATTACGTCCATAGATTTTAGTTTTTATTGTATGAAATTATAGTGACAAATATAGACAAGAACGGGCAAACAGAAATAGGACATTTCTATCACAAAAACAGGACAAAACTGACATTTTCAATTTATGGGTGTTTTCGACAGACTCCTCATGTGTAACTTGCATATATTAGCAGACGTATTCGACAGACTCCTCATGTATATTTAGCAGGGTGTATTCGACAGACTCCTCCGTCGCTACGCGCCACCTCCCCTAACTTAGGGG
>JAJPZU010000226.1 GCA_021204165.1 Prevotellaceae bacterium | reverse complement strand
AATGCCCGACTTCCGATAAAAGTTCGGTGCGCTTCATTTTGACGCGTGCCAGAGGACTTAGGATTTTAACATTTGACAAAATCAAAAAGACAGTACAGGTGTGTAAAATCAGTAAAAAGGAAATTAAAACAGTACGAATACCTGTCATTTTGTCAAAACGGAACACCCCCTTAAAAAACGAATTAAAAAATTTTTTTATGAGGCCTTAGAAAAGGTTTGTGGAGGTGCCATAAAAAAACAGTTTTTTTATTCTCATTATGTAATAGTTTTGTGGTTGTATTCACAGGCTCTTCCGCAGGATTTGCTTGCTTGAAAAGGAAAAGCCTGTCAAATACATAATTGTCAGAAATAATTTTAAAACAATCTCTAAAAGAATAAAAAGCCAATGTCATGTTTCTGTTGTGACGAAAAAGCTGTATCTTTGCACAAAATATGCAAAAAAAGATATGGACGAGAACAAAATATTAGTAAAAAGCATTATTGAAGGTATTCAAGAGAAGAAAGGAAAGAATATCCGTGTGGCAGATTTGACAGGTATTGAAGACACTATCTGCAAGTATATTGTAATATGTGAAGGCAATTCACCGAGTCAGGTTTCTGCCATATATAATTCAATCAGGCAGACTGTAATAGACAACATGAGGGTTAAGCCTATTGCTGTTGACGGTTTGCAGAATTATTTCTGGGTGGCGATGGGCTATGTGGATGTCATAGTTCATGTATTCCTTCCGGACATGCGTGAGTTCTATGACATTGACCATTTATGGGAAGATGCGGAAATGACGGATGTGCCCAACATAGATTAATGTTTTTTAGATTGTTTGTATGAACGAAAACACTGAAAATCAGAAAAACAAACAGCCGAGATTCAATTTCAACTGGTTGTACATTATGCTCATTATCGGACTTATATTCATGATTTTTACAAAGCATGACGGTAAGCCGACAAAGACCATTGACTATTCCACTTTTAAGGAATATGTGAACAAGGGATATGCCCATGACATTGTCATAAACAAAGATGACCTGACTCTTCAGATGTTTATAGACAGTCGGTATGACCGTATTGTTTTCGGAAATGGGAATAAAAAAGCCGGTAACAGGGCTGTCAATGTGGAATTTGGTTCTATTGAGAAAGTGGAAGATTTTCTTGAAGAACAAAAGACAGAGGGGCATTTTTCCGGAAAAGTGGAATATGAGACACAGGACGACCTGTTTATCAACATTATATGGCAGATAGCACCGCTGCTGTTCATTGTGTTCATCTGGATTCTTATCATGCGACGCATGGGAGGCGGAATGTTGAACGGCGGAATATTCAATGTGGGAAAATCCAAGGCGCAGCTCTTTGATAAGGACTCAAAAAACACGAAAGGACGGATTACGTTCAAGGATGTGGCAGGACAGCAGGGAGCCAAACAGGAGGTGCAGGAAATTGTGGATTTCTTGAAAAGACCGGACAAATATACTAATCTTGGAGGTAAAATTCCTAAGGGCGCACTGCTTGTCGGACCTCCGGGCACGGGAAAGACTTTGCTGGCGAAGGCTGTGGCAGGAGAAGCGGAAGTGCCTTTCTTCTCTCTTTCCGGTTCCGACTTTGTTGAAATGTTTGTCGGTGTGGGTGCATCGCGTGTGCGCGACTTGTTTGCACAGGCTAAGGCGAAGGCCCCGTGCATCATCTTTATAGATGAGATAGATGCTATCGGACGTGCGAGAAGCAAGTCGGTGAACATGGGCGGCAATGATGAGCGGGAAAACACGCTCAATCAGTTGTTGACGGAAATGGACGGTTTCGGAACAAATAGCGGTGTGATAATATTGGCTGCTACGAACCGTGCGGACATACTTGACAAAGCTCTTCTGCGTGCCGGACGTTTTGACCGACAGATACATGTTGATTTGCCGGATTTGAACGAGCGCAAGGAGATATTCAATGTACATCTGCGCCCGGTGAAGATTGACGAGAGCGTAGATGTGGATATGCTTGCACGGCAGACTCCGGGATTTTCAGGAGCGGATATTGCCAATGTGTGTAATGAAGCGGCACTTATCGCTGCACGTCATGATAGCGAATGGGTTACGAAGCAGTATTTCCTTGATGCGGTGGATCGTATAATAGGAGGTCTGGAAAAGAAAACAAAGCTCTTGACTGCAAGTGAAAAGCGTGCAATAGCCATACATGAGGCGGGACATGCCACAATATCATGGTTCTTGGAGTATGCAAACCCGTTGGTGAAAGTGACGATTGTGCCGCGAGGACGTGCGCTTGGTGCTGCTTGGTATATGCCGGAGGAGCGTCAGATTAACACGAAGGAAGAAATGCTCGACGAGATATGCGCCACTCTCGGTGGACGTGCCGCGGAAGAGATATGTATCGGACGCATATCGACCGGAGCAATGAACGACCTTGAGACTGTGACTAAACGTGCATACGGCATGATTGCATACGCGGGAATGGGAGAAAGTCTGCCAAACCTGTGCTATTATAATAACGATGAATATTCTTTCGGCAAACCTTATAGTGAACATACAGCGCAGCTCATTGATGAAGAAGTCAAGAAGCTTATAGCGGTGGAATATGAGCGTGCAAAGAAAATCCTTTCGGAACATAAGGAGGGACATGTCCGGCTTGCACAGATTCTGATAGACCGTGAAGTCATTTTTGCTGAGGATGTTGAACATATATTCGGAAAGCGTCCGTGGGTTTCTCGGACAGAGGAAATTCTTGCGAGTGCTTCTGAAACAGGGTCTTCAGAGAAAGACATTTCGTTGACAAACCATAACGATGAGAATGCGGACATTATACGTCAGAAGGCGGTAGATGCTGTTATCGAGAAAGCAAAAAAGGCCGGACTGGGAGATAATGAACTTTCTCAGGGCGAGGAGACGGATAAGAATGAGCAGGCTTAAAAAGAGAAAAGGGTGCATAAGTGGGGACGCAACAACTCCTTGCTTGTGCCCTCTCTTTTATTGAATGTTTTTACAGCTAATCGGTTGAAACGATAAAATGATTCTAAAGGCTGTTTTTGTCAGCCGCAAATTTATGTTTGGGAGATTAAAGTAATGAAAAGAAATCTAATACTTCGCAGTATTACCGGTATATTATTTGTGGTGGTGGTAGCGGGAAGCATACTTTATGGTGTGCAGACCTATTCTTTGCTGTTTGCCGTGATAACGGGCATGACCACGTGGGAATTTTGTTCTATTGTCAATAAGAATCTGCAAATGCAGATAAACAGGTTTATCACCACTGTGGCGGCGGTATATCTGTACTTTGCCGTGATGGGATTCAATCTGAACATTGCCGGGTCTGAGATTTTCATACCGTATCTGATATCAATCATGTATCTCTTTATATCCGAGTTGTATTTTGACCGGAAAAATTCTCTGTTCAATTGGGCTTTCACTATGATGGCGCAGTTATACGTGGCATTACCGCTGTCCATGATTCATGTGATTTCGTTTTTTGCCGTTCAGGGAGTGGCAGGACAGCCACAGGTAGTGTATAGTCCTGTGTTCGTGCTGTCGGTGTTCATCTTCCTTTGGTCAAACGATTCGGGTGCATATTGTTTCGGAAGTATGTTCGGCAAGCGCAGACTGTTTCCGCGTATATCACCTAAGAAATCGTGGGAAGGCTCGATTGGCGGAGCTGTGGTTGCCATTGCGGTGTCGCAGGTTGTAGCCTCTTATAGCATGGATATGAACAGTAGCAGTGAGTGGCTCAACAGGATTGCATGGGGAGGACTTGCTGTGGTTGTGGTTGTTTTTGGTACATGGGGAGACCTTGTGGAGTCTTTGTTGAAACGAAAACTGTCGATAAAGGATTCGGGAAACATATTGCCGGGACATGGAGGAATGCTTGACCGCTTTGATAGTTCGCTGCTGGCTATCCCCGCATCTGTGGTGTATGTCTATACGGTGAATAGCGGCATGTTCCAGAACATGTATGATAAAATACTCCTGCTAATGGGTAAATGAATGGGCAAACCGCTTGCATAATGGGCAAACTGTATTTTTTTCATATTGAAAATGATACAATTTTTCAGGAAAAATATGAAAAATCAATTTTAATTCCTAAGTTTGCGGTGCCAACATTGTGAGAATACCAATGGAGTGCAGTGTTTGTAACTGACGATTAATAAAAACAAAAATATTATAGTGATGACGGACATTCAGAATGCCAATGAAGAGGTTCAGAATGAACCATTGGCAGAAGGCTTAAATGTGGCTGAACCTACAATTGAAGTTGCAGCAGAAAATGTAACATCTGAAGAGAACGTAACAGATGAAAGTGCAATGGAAGAGGTTATGGCTGATACGGAAGAAAGTAAGAAAACTTTTTCACCTTTGCAGACAAAGGAGGAGATTATTGAACGTCTGAAGCAATTGGTTGAAGAGGGAGAGGATATATCAAGACAGGAGCTTGATTCTCTCAAAAGTAATTTCTATCGTTTGCTGAAGCAGGAAGGTGAGCAGGAATACAAGACATATATAGAGAACGGTGGAGAGCCGGATAATTATATGCCTGCTCCTAATGTGGATGAAGCTGCATTCAAGGAGCAAATGGCTGTAATACGCGAGAAGCGTGCGGCTGTCGCATTGGAACAGGAGCGTCAGAAAGAAGAGAATTATCAGAAAAAGCTTGCTATAATTGAAAAGATAAAAGAACTTCTGGCGAATCCGGATGAAGTCAACCGTGTGTATAATGATTTCAAGGCTTTGCAGCAGGAATGGAATGAAATAAAGAATGTTCCGGCTGATAAGGCTACTGATTTGTGGAAGACATATCAGCTTAATGTGGAGCAGTTCTATGATACTTTGAAGCTGAATAACGAGCTGCGCGCATACGACTTCAAAAAGAATCTGGAACTGAAGACTGAACTGTGCGAGAAGGCTGAGAAACTTGCAGAGGAGGCAGATGTTATTTCTGCGTTCCGGCAGCTTCAGCAGTTGCATCAGGAGTTCAGGGAAATCGGTCCTGTATCGAATGAACTGCGTGAAGAGATATGGACTCGTTTCAAGGCTGCATCTACTGTGGTGAACAAGCGTCATCAGGAATATTTTGAGAAGCGCAAGGAACAGGAACAGGAGAATCTTGACCAGAAGACTGCTATCTGTGAGATTATAGAGGGTATGGATCTTACCAATCTTAAAACCTTTGCTGATTGGAATGCTGTTTCTGAGCAGATAACGGCTCTTCAGGCAAAATGGAAGACCATAGGCTTTGCTCCGCAGAAAATGAATGTCAAGATTTTCGAGCGTTTCCGTGCTGCTTGCGATAGCTTCTTCCAGCAGAAGTCTGAGTTTTTCAAGTCTGTACGAGACAGTCTGAACAATAATCTTCGTCTGAAGCGTGAACTTTGTGAAAAGGCTGAGGCTTTGATGAACAGTACAGAGTGGAAAGAGACAACTGATACTCTTGTTGCGCTTCAGAAGCAGTGGAAAGAAATCGGCACTGTACCAAAGAAATACAGCGACACAATATGGCAAAGATTCAATCTTGCGTGCGATACGTTCTTTGCTGCTAAGAAGGAGGCTAATTCTTCTCAGCACAGTGAACAGGCCGAGAATATGGCTAAAAAGAAAGCTATCATTGAACGTCTTGCTGCCATTGACCCTGAAAATGAAGGAGGAGATTATCGTAGCAAATTGCGTGAGGCACAAGACGAATGGAGTTCTGTAGGTCATGTTCCGTTCAAGGAGAAGGATAAACTTTATAAGCTTTTCCGTGAGCAAATGGATCGTCTCTACGGAGCATTGAACGAGAATGCTTCACGTAAGCGTATTATTCGTTTTAAGAATGAAGTAACTGATGGTGACGGCAGGGTTCGTGAACGTCTTCTCAGACAGCTTGAGATATTGAAGAATGAAATCAAGACATACGAGAATAACCTCGGCTTCCTCACTCTTTCTTCTAAGTCTAAGTCTGGAAATAGTCTTGTTGAGGAATTGAACAGGAAGATGGACAAGCTGAAAGCTGACATGAATGAAATCAAAGAAAAAATAGCAGCTCTTGATGAGAAGAAGAAGGAAAGTGCTGAATAACAAATAACCGGAAATATATTTTGATGAAAAAAGGGAGTGCAGACGAATGCGCTCCCTTTTTTTGAGATTCTTTCTTTGAAATCTCCTTTTTGATATTTTCTTTTGAAGAGATTATACGGATACAACTCCTTTTATATGTGGCCAAGGATTATAATCCTCAAGCGTAAAGTCTTCAAACTTGAAACTGAATATGTCTTTTACATCCGGGTTAATAACCATTTTCGGCAGAGGGCGAGGCTCTCTTGTTAACTGTAGCTTGACTTGCTCTATATGGTTGGTGTAGATGTGCGTGTCGGCTGTCGTATATACAAAGTCACCCGGCTTTAGTCCTGTCACTTGCGCCACCATCATGAGCAGGAGAGAGTAAGACGCAATATTGAAAGGAACTCCCAAGAAAGTGTCGGCACTTCTTTGATACAATTGCAGACTTAGCTTTCCGTCTGCCACATAGAACTGGAATAGTATATGGCAAGGAGGGAGATTCATATTGTCAAGGTCTGCCACATTCCATGCACTGACAATCAGTCGCCGCGAATCAGGTGTGCTTTTAATGTCTCTGATTACACGCTGTATCTGGTCTATATGCCCACCGTTATAGTCAGGCCAAGACCGCCATTGATAACCGTAAATATGCCCCAAGTTTCCATCTTCGTCTGCCCATTCATTCCATATCCTTACACCGTTGTCTTGCAGGTATTTCACGTTGGTGTCTCCGTTGAGAAACCATAGAAGTTCATGGATGATAGACTTCAGATGCAGCTTCTTGGTTGTAAGCAGAGGGAAACCTTCTTCGAGGTTGAAGCGCATTTGATGTCCGAAGACACTGATTGTACCGGTTCCTGTGCGGTCGCTTTTCTCAATGCCATCATTCAAAATATGGCTCAATAAATCCAGATATTGTTTCATAGAGAAAATTTGTGATTCTTTATATCTTGCAAATGTAAGAAAAATAAGTCAAACATTCTTCTATCGTCAGATTTTTGGTATAACTTTGTTTGTGTATTCATAAATGCGGAAAAGAATATATGACAAGAATTGGATTGCTGTCGGATACTCATTCTTATTGGGACGATAAATATGAGAAATATTTTTCGGAATGTGATGAAATATGGCATGCAGGAGACATTGGTTCTGTTGAAGTGGCAGACAGGCTTGCAGAGTTGAAACCGTTACGTGCCGTATATGGTAATTGTGACGGCGGTGATTTGCGCTACCGTTTCTCTGAGAAATATCGGTTTAAGTGTGAAGAAGTGGATGTGCTGATGAAGCATATAGGAGGATACCCCGGATGCTATGACCCTTCTGTACGCGCTTCGTTGTTCGCACGACCTCCTCGTCTTTTTATCAGTGGTCATTCACATATTCTGAAAGTGCTCTATGATAAGACACTCGGTTGTTTGCATATCAATCCCGGGGCGGCAGGTCAGCAGGGGTTCCACAAAGTTCGTACATTGGTTAGGTTTAGCATAGACGGAACAGAAATCAAGGATCTTGAAGTGATAGAGTTGGGAGATACTTTAAGACCTGCAATGTATTTGGGATTGAGATGACAGAACGCAAGATAATACATATAGACATGGATGCCTTCTTTGCTTCTGTAGAACAGAGGGAGAGACCCGAACTTCGGGGAAAGGCTATGGCTGTTGGCGGCAATGGTGAACGTGCAGTTGTGGCAACGGCAAGTTATGAGGCACGCCGATATGGAGTTCATTCTGCGATGTCTGTAGCAAAAGCAAAAAGGTTATGTCCGCAATTGATAATTGTGGAAACAAGAAAAGAACTGTATGAGAAAGTTTCAGAGGAAGTGCATCAAATTTTCAGACAATGTACAGACCTTATAGAACCGTTGTCTATAGATGAGGCTTTCCTTGATGTGACGGAAAACAAGCTCGGAATGGAAAATCCGGTTGATGTGGCATTGTATATAAAAAGCGAAATTTATAATAGACTGGGTCTGACGGCTTCTGCCGGAGTCTCATATAACAAGTTCCTTGCCAAGATTGCATCCGACTACAACAAGCCGGATGGTCTGTTTGTCATAAGTCCGGAACAGGTGGAAGATTTCATGTCCAAACTTCCGGTAGAGAAAATCTGGGGCATAGGCAAAGTTACGGCGGAGCGTATGCACCGGCTGGGCATATATTACGGTATGCAGTTGCGCGATTGCTCTTTGGATATGTTGACACGAGAGTTTGGCAAACAAGGTGGTCTGTATTATAATTTTGTACGTGGCATTGATGAGCGTCCGGTAACTGTCAACAGAGTCCGTAAGTCTGTCGGGTGTGAACATACTTTTGAAAAAGATATAAATAGGCATTCCGCTGTGATTATTGAATTATATCATGTAGCCTTGGAACTTGTAGAGCGTATTAAGGAACAGCGTTTTTATGGTCGCACTCTGACTTTGAAGATAAAATTCAATGACTTCAAGCAGATAACACGCTGCGTTACCAAGGAAAAGAATCTTGTCACTCTTGAAGATATTCTTCCGCAAGCCAAACTCTTAATGCGTGAGATTGATTATAAGGCGCATCCTATCCGTCTTATTGGATTAGCTGTTTCCGGACATAAGGACGATTCGTTGAAAAAAGGCACATGGAAACAGTTGAGCATTGATTTTCCGCGTTGAGTGGTAGTAAAAAAAAGGAGGAAACTGTTGGTATATTCTTGCAAGAGCACCGAAAAAAATTCTGTGTTTTTGCTGTTTTTGTCGGAATGCTCTCTGTTACAAAAACAATCCCAATAATAGTAAAATGGAAATCGCATACTCCGTTTTACAGCCTTTTTTGTCACTCTGAAATTTTGGCATCCAAAATCGAGAAAGACGCGATTTTTTAATAAGGAATATTGTGTTAATTGTTACGGACAATGCGCTGCAAACAGATTGTCTGTGCAGAGAAAAACTAAAAACAGTGCGCTAAAAACTCAAATCAACACTGT
>JAJPZU010000073.1 GCA_021204165.1 Prevotellaceae bacterium | reverse complement strand
CCCCTAAGTTAGGGGAGGTGGCGCGTAGCGACGGAGGAGTCTGTCGAATACATCCGCTAAATATACATGAGGAGTCTGTCGAATACGTCTGCTAATATATGCAAGTCACACATGTTGAGTCTGTCAAAAACACCGTGTGAATATTTCCGTGTGCCGATTATAAACCTTTGAAAAGCTTTCTCCGCAGATACTTTATGCCAAGCAGGAAACCAGTGAAAGAGACACATGCACCGCCCAGACAGAGTATCCACAGACACGTATGCCACAAGGCGGGACGCTCCACAAGATACTTGATGTGAAGATAGTGCATGGCACTGAACATCCACTTACGCGCCATCTTGTTGTGGTTGAAGAACCGCACATAGTCGTCATGGATGCCGATATAGAACCGCGAGCCGTCCTTGTCATCAATTATGACTTTATAGACGGGAAGAGCCAATCTGCTCTCGGACGAGAGATAATATTCGTCATAGCTCTCCATTTTCTCCACACTTATCTTCGCGTTGTCGCCGTACAGCTTGTGCATACGGCTCATGACAGCCTCCTCCGTCACCTCGAGCGGCCTTACCTCGGCTGACGAAGCGTCAATGAAAAGCTCCGTGCTGTCGGCAATTATCCGATACACAGGCTTCTCCCCGATACGAGTCCATTCCACCTCCTTCAGTGCAGGATAAGCAGCTTTCAGAGTGGAGTAGTCGAGTTTGAAAGACTGGAGGTCGAGCATGTCGTCGCCCCACACGTCGGGAGCATACATGGTGTATTCACTGTCATACGGAACGAGCCACTTCGGCACTTTCTGCATGGCGAGCGAACCGCTTATTCCCCAGAATATGAGAAACAGACCGAAGATGAGTCCGAGGATATGGTGCCACCTGTATGCGGTCTTCTTGAACGGATTTCTCCATACACCCGTACTCCGCCGGTTCTTGACCTGCATGTAGATGCCGATGCCCCATCCGGAGAGAGCCGCCAGCAAGCAAAGAATGCCGCCGGTCGTGATGCACGTCTTCCACAGACTGAGGTTGCAGCGTATGCCGGTGAAGTAGAGCTTGTGAGGGATGGCACCGAGCCATGCCCATGTCCTTTGCTCCCTGTCGGTGAGCTGCTGCGCCGCTCCGGTCTTTCCGGAGATGAAGAACTCGTGGCGGTCGGAATCGGCAAATGTGAACTTATATATCGGCATGGCACGTTCATAGCGTTCATACATAACCCACTGCACGCGTTCATGGAGAGTATCGACACGCGCTATCGGTGCGTCCACCCACTGCCGGGCGATACGCTCCGCATCGGCAAACGTAAAACTCTTCACATCTTGCAGCGTGTCGGCACATGCCGTAAATGTAGTGTCGGCAGAAGAAACCCGGACCAAAGTCTGTCCGAGAAACTGGCGCACGCTAAGCGAATGCAATGTGTCGCCCGCCATAGCGGTGAGAGCACGGATGTCGGGCAGAGAGTCGGACAACGTCTCCTTCAAGGCATTGTTTGTCTTTTCCGGCAGACGCGGGTAGGAATGATAGACAAGCACCAGTCCGGTGGCGAACCAGAGGAAGAAACACAGGGCTATGAGAGTTCCTGTGATGCGGTGGATGCCAAGTGTGAATTTTGAAAATTTCATGAGCAGGTTTGTAATGGAGTGGATGTATCTCGTGTTTTTTCTTTATATTCAAACGGGGATGTATCAGCGGTTGTATCTGACAAACTCCTCCGTATAGGCAAATGGAGAAGTTTGCCGAATACAGAAGAGTCTATCAAATACACCCGCTTGAACAGTTGAAAGTATCTACAAGATACATCCGTCTGACAATGGAGATACACCCACAAAAAACAATGGAAAACTTTATTTGTTACTGATATATATGATACGGTCGAAAGTGTATCCTTCCTTTATCGTGATGCCCTTCGTGGTTTTTCCGTTCCTGATGTCATAGACATATACGCATGGTGCTGCATTCTTAGGGTTCACACCGATGTATGCCTTTCCGTTGAGGACGAATGAACGCTGCGAAAAAGTACCGCTGCTGTAAGGAAGCTTCTTTCCTTCAAATTCGATTTCAGACTTATGGTCTGTGGTCAGGTCCAGTATGGCATAATAACCGTTGTAGTCACTACCCCATCCTGCATACTTCGAGTTGTCCGCGCTGCATCCCGTATGCTGAGGGTCTTGTATGTAAAGAAGAGCCTTGTCGTTGCCGAGATAGTCGCTGGTGATGATTTTACCGGTGTAACCCTTGTATCCCTCGTATGTCGTGTCGAATTTATATTCGTCGCTGTTGATTCTCAGCAGACGTCCGTACTGGCAAGTAGATTTCTCTGCGCCCGGAATCAGGCTGTTGCAAGCAATATAGAGATTCTCGTGTTCGTCCATGAACATCTTGTGCTGGAGCAATTCTCCGTAAGCGGTTCCCGCCATCTGTTCGGCACGTGTCTCTCTCACCACATTTTTAACCTGCATGGTTGTGGCATTGATGAATGCTACATAGAAACCTTCTGCATCCTTTGTGTTACGGAACGCATACACAATAGTGTTGTCCGTGCTGCGGTAGCGCGCAAGTCCGGACGTGCTGAAAGTGCCGGCAGTGATGCCGTTGTCTTCAAGAATCTTCAGATAGTCCGCATTGGTGGCAAGTCCAAGTTCGCCTTCAGCCATGATGGTCAGTTTGCTGCCCTCGTCCTTGAGCTTTGTCCAAAGTATTTCGGTTGATTTTCCGTTTGAACCCATGACAAAAAATTCGCTGTTGTTGAGCCAGTCGTGTGTATAGCGGCGGTCTTTGTAGGTGTTCTGTCCGAAAGGACGTTCTGCCACAGTCTCCACATCGGTGTTGGTCACTTTGTATTTGCTGTATCTTGCCAGTCCGAGCGGTGCGGCTTCATAATAATACGGGCCTTTAATCATGGACTCCGCATCCATGACCGCCGTGATGTCCGCTCCGATGTTGGCGAAGTCTATCACCTTGTCTTCCTCCAGCGAAGAAAGGCTCTGAATGATGTTTGAAGAGCCTGAAGTCATGCCGGCAGCACCGCCGACAGACGCCAAAATGTCATAATGCACGTCTGACACCTGTGGAACACCTTTTATCACATCTTTGTCGTCATCAGAACATGCCGTGAACGAGCTTCCCATAGCCAGTGCAGCCAAAGTGCAGGCCAAGAACTTGAAATTCTTCATCTTTCTTTATTGTATAATTAGTGAATGTTTTGATTTTTCTCTGCGGACAGCATGGCTTCAATGGATGAACACACGGAATTTACACAGGAAAGAGCGTCCCGGTTTCTGAAGCTTGTAGTTGTCGTAAGCGGTACAGTCGAAAAGGTTGTTGCACTCCAATGTGACATTATACCGTTCCTTCTGCCATGAATAGGTCACGGCGGCCGAATGGAAGTTCTGGTTCGGAATGCGCGCTTTGGTCGCCAACATTCCGTAGCCTTCCCACGTCAGGTAAAACCAGTGTACGTACTGGTAGTTGTAGTTGAACCTCACCCTGTCTTCCTTGTTGAATATTTCGTGCTTGGTGAGAGTGAGATCGGCATTTCCGAAGAGCCACGGTTTGTTGGGAACCTTGTTGTTGTATGTAACCGAAGGCTTGCCGTCGTCCTTATATCTGTTTTTGTCGCGTGCATCCTGATAGCTGCAATTCACCGAAGCTTGAAGCCAGTCGCTCCAGCTATACCTTATCTCTCCCTCCGCTCCTTTCATCGTGACATTCGACACGTTGTCATACTGCCCCGTGCCTTCCGACTCGGAAATGATAAAGTGTATGTAGTCCTCCACCTTGCGGTAGAATACTCCGCCTTCATAGTACAGCCTGTGCTTGTCGCCAAGCCGGATGGTACCGAATACACCGGCATTGATGTTATGGCTCTTTTCCGGTTCGAGAGCCAAGTTCGGATATACGGTCGAACCGTTGCCCAACAGTTCTCTTGCCAGCGGAAGCCTCACGGTGCGCTCATAAGAAGCTTTTACGGCAAAAGGTTCACAGAAAGAAATGCGCGTGCCGACACCGCCGCCAAGATTGTTCTTGGTGGTTGTCTCGGGGATGTACGCAGAGTTCGTAATCCAATACAGGTCGTTTTGCTCCACATGCACATAGTTCATGTAGTCTTTCAGGAATGCCACATTAGATACTTTCCCGTTCCACAGCAATTGGTTGTATGACAGTCCGAAGATGTGCTTTGCCAGCACATCGTTGGAAGACACAAACTCCTCGTCTTCTCCCAAGTCATCCGTGCGGTTGTTGCCCGTTCTGGTAAACATATAATTGAGATTGAGCGAATTGCCTGCGTCCAGATTATAGTTGAAGTTGGCTCTGACAGCTGTCATAGGACGCTTGTAGCGGCGCATCTGCCTTGCCCTGCCTGTTATTTCATTGCGTGAGGTAGGTGTCCACGTCCCATCCCAAGTGTATTGCCGGTATGCCGTGTCTATGGTGAGTGAGTTGTCCCATGTGTGCGAAGCGAGAACATTTGCCGACAGATTCTTGAACAGGAAATCGTCTTTCTTGTAGCGCATCTGCACGTTCCAAGCATGTTGTTGCCGCTCGGCGGCTCCATAGACAATGTTCTGTACGGAACCGGTCTGTAGTTCCTTGTCTGTCTTGGTGTAAGACACGGACATGGTCAGCAGGTCTGCCCATGATTTGCGCTCCACACCGAACTCCATCTGCGCAATCAGTGAACGGTAGTCGTCGTGGAAACGCTTCTTCTCAGCCAAAATATATTTGTCGATCTCTTCGTCCCACACTTCCACATCCCTCACTTTGTAGTCGTTCTTCGAATAGCTGTACCCTAACGTAGGTCTTATAATCAGTCCCGATTTCGGCAATTGGAACTGTCCTCTGAAGTCCGCCACGTAGGTATGGAACGAGCCTGCGCTGACAGACGCGTCTATGAAGTTCTTGTTTTCTTTCTTGGTGATGATATTGATGGCTCCTCCGAGCGCGTCTGCGCCCAGTTCGGCAGGGACGACACCCTTATAGATTTCTATGCGGTCGATGGCATTGACCGGAAAATTGTCGAGAGAAACATTGTCGCCCAGCGTGTTCATAGGCACACCATCGACAAAATAGCGGACAGAATTGCCGGACATGCCGTTGAGCGACAACTCGAAATCCGAACCGAGTCCGCCTTCGTTGCGTACTTTCACACCCGTGGCATGGTTGATGATGTCTCTCACATTGGTCACGGAGTTCGCCATTTCCTTGATGTCTATTGCATCAATGCTATACACGCTCTCGCGCAATTGCTGCACCTTGCTCTTGCCGAACACCGACACGGAGTTGATGTTCACGGCTGTCTCTTTCAGCGTGAAGTTCACGGTCTTGTTTTTGTCCGCGGTAATTTGCCTGCTTTGGGATTCATATCCGAGAAATGAAGCCACTATCGTGTGCTTGCCTTGCGGAACTTCCAACTTATAGAAGCCCTTGTCGTCGGAGTATGTGCCCCGCGAAGTGGCACTTACAGCCACGGCAACTTGCCCCAACGGAGCACCGTGGATGTCTGTCACTTTTCCGTTTATAACAACTGATTGCTGCGCCGACACCGCCAATGGCAGAAGCGCAATAAGACAAAAGAAGATTCGTACCGAATGTATTATGAACATAACTTTTTTATAGTTTGTTTCCGGTACAATAAATTGATAGAATATTTATGACGATAGTTGCAGACAAAGTCTTTGTCCATCCATACTCTACAGCTTTATTACCCGAAAGCGTTAGAAAAAAAACAGAAAGATGGCAGGTCTTCTGACTTGTTCCGTTGTGAGGATGCCTTCCCATTCTTCTTCCGGAGCCGTTGTATAGGCTCTTTGTCAGAAAAACAGTGGCTTGCTTACCCTCCAACTTGATGTGAAACTTACAGCAGCGGGTCTGTTCAGGCCTTTCACCTGATTCCCTTTTAATCAATCTCGCCCGTAGCTTAGAACAGGGCGAGCAGAACCATTTTCCGGTGCAAAAGTACTACTAATTCTTTTATTGACAAAATAAAAGTACAGAAAAAGTTGATTTATCCAATTCTCACAGACTCTCCAAAGACAGTCCCATCACTTATTTCCTACAACTTTACCGTAATTTTATCGCCTACATATCTCACAGTTCTTTCGTGTTCAGGAGTCCTGACTATAAAATCCTGTTCCGCAGGAGCATGAGAGAAAGACCCTTCAGACTTGTGGATGACAAGAGTTCTTTTCTTGTCGTCCCAAGTGATTTTTGTCATGGAGCATTCTCCTTTCTCATACCGGTAGCCGTCTCCCGAGTCGTTGTACAGCGTGAACTCTGCATCCTTTCCCGGATAGACATTGACAGTGAGCGGTTTTCCGGCTTGTTCGCCCGTGTGTTCAATCGGTGCTATTGTAGGTATGACACTTCCGCAGCGCACAAACAGCGGAAGTTTGTCAATGGCAGCGTCCGCCTCAATCCATTTGCCGCCATGATGTGCGACACCTGTCCAATAGTCGAACCACACAGTGCCTTCAGAAGATGACGGAAGATAGACCATACGTTTCGTCACTCCGGAATCCGTGACAGGACATACCAGAATAGACCCGAACATATATTCATCTTTCAGGTCAAAGACATTCTCATCCTCCGGAAAGTCGAAAGCCAACGGACGCGCCATCGTGAAATTGCCGAATGTCTGCATGGCCGCCATTGTATAGATGTACGGCAATAGCGAATACCGTAAGCGAATCATCTTCAGGATGGATTCGTAGTACGGTGTTCCCGGTTCGCCGAAATTCCAGATTTCACGCGCCGTATCGGTTCCGTGGCTTCGCAGTATCAGCAAGAAGGTTGCCCACTGGAACATACGTGTGTAAAATTCCCTGTAAGCATTGTCCTTGTTCCCTTCCGGGAACTCGCCCTTGTAGAACCAGCGTGAATCGGCACGAGTAAAGAACGCACCGACATCCACAGTCCAGTAAGGGTTTCCTGTTGCCATGTAGTTAAGCCCCGAAGGTATCTGCTGCTTGAAAGAATCCCATGAAGCATGAGTATCCCCGTTCCAGACAATGGTGCCGTATTGTTGCTGTCCGGCATAGCTTGAACGCGTCAGATTCACCACACGCTTCTCTTCCGTGACGGAACGCTGATTCTCATAGATTCCTTTGGTATGATAAAGAGAATACAAGCTGCTTCGTTCTTCTCCCAATGTGTTCCCAAGCACTTCCTTGTTCAGCCTCCAACGTCTTTCATGGTCGCCCCATCCGTATGCCACCCCGTTCTGAGGCTCAGGCATCCGATTCCAGTCGCCATCGAGCGGCTCACTGCTGTCGCACCACCACGCATCGAATCCTTGTGAGAAAAATTCATCGTTCACATATTCCCAATACAGTTTTCTGGCATCCGGATTGAACGCATCATAAACTGAGTTCTCAAGCATATAGCCCCGCTGTCTGAAATCCTCCTCCTGCGGACAGCCTTGCGGGTTTGCCCAAATGCTTATCATCAGCTTGGCATTCATCGCATGTACGGAATCGGCAAGAGCCTTAGGACTCGGATAGTATTTGCGGTTCATCTTCAGATAACCCCATCCCTGCGGCCAATAGTTCCAGTCTTGCACAATCATGTCTATCGGTATATGCCTGCGACGGTATTCGCGCAGCGTGCCAATGATGTCATCGGAAGACATATAGCGTTCTTTCGACTGGATATATCCGAACACATAGCGCGGAGGAAGAGAAACCCGCCCTGTCAGGAAACGGTAATCGCCCACGACGTCTGCCATTGTGGTTCCCGCCATAAAATAATAGTCGAGACTCTGTGCCGCATCCAGCGTCATGGAACCGCTATATCTGTCGCTTCCCATGCGCTCACTACTGAACTTCATGGCACATCCCGCATCAAACAACAGTCCGTAGCCTTTTGACGAAATCAACACCGGGACAAAGGCTTTAAGGTTATGCTGAGTCAGATATTGTGTTTTCCCGAGCAGATTCATATAGTCCTCCATGTGAGAACCCAGACCGTACAGGGCTTGTCTGCCGCTAAAGATGAAGTTCACAAAAAAGCTGTGACTCACCCCTACGGTGTCTCGCCGTATGATGTCTTTCACCGTTACCTTGCCGTTGGCGGTCTCTTCGATACGTGCGGAGTTGTCGTCATAGACCAACCGCTCTTTTACCACAGGGCTATGTCCTCGCGGCTCCGCCGGGTTTTCGGACAATAACAATTTCCCGTTCTTGTCGTAAAAGGAAAGTGCTGTCGATGATTTGTCAAGCTCCACCGTCAGTTCGGAGGAACGGTAAACGATTTTGTCGGATGTCTCCTTTTTTTTCACGTTTACATGCTGCGGCACATACACGCATATACCTGTATTATTGCCCGAAGTGTTTCCGGCTTCCGACCACTGTATTCTTACTACGGACGGTGTGACGAACTGTATTTCAGGAAGCTTGTCTGCTTTTGCTGATAAAGCACAAAGCAGAAAAAGGAGATATGCAATATTTCTTTTCATTTTTATGTGATAAGGTTCAAAAGTTTGCCCAAAATAGCTTTATTGGTTTTGTCATGCTACAAATATAGACGAAAAGCACCATATATAGACAGGACTATCAATCACACAAAACAGGACAAAATTGACTTTCTTCTGTTTGACGAGCAATTATTGCATTTGCCGGTAATTTTTCGCCCTGTTCCTGTCGGGATGATTTCGGGACAAGTATAGACTCAGAGGGTTCTGTTCGCCATGGAATTGAAGCCCCATAAAAAAATTTTTAACATCGCTTTTTTGAGGCATATCCAATTTTGACAAAATGACAGCAAAACAGGCTGCTTTTCTACCGCAAACCGACTATTTACATCAAAACACTTACTTTTTGATTTTGTCAAATGTTAAAATCCTAAGCCCTCTGGCACGCGTCAAAATGAAGCACACTGAACTTTTATCGGAAATCGGGGATTCTACGCGCATTTTTTGAGAGCCTCATCAACTGTGAAATAGTGTTTCATTTTTAGAGCGCATGTTCACATTTGTTATATTTTGGCAAAGTCTTTCCGAATTTTCAGCGCAGTGTTTTTAAATTTTCACCGCGGTGAAAATTTTTGCACA
>JAJPZU010000097.1 GCA_021204165.1 Prevotellaceae bacterium | reverse complement strand
TTTTCACCGCGGTGAAAATTTAAAAACACTGCGGTGAAAATTCAGAAAGACTTTGCCAAAATATAACAAATGTGAACATGCAGCCTAAAATCGCAACACTATTTCACAATTAAGAAGACCCTCGGAAAATGCGCGTAGAATCCCCGACTTCCGATAAAAGTTCGATGCGCTTCATTTTGACGCGTGCCAGAGGGCTTGGAATTTTAACATTTGACAAAATCAAAAAGATAGCGTTTATATTACATAAACGACAAAAAGGAATCAAAACACAATATTTCGTCAACATTGTGTCAGAAATTAATTTTGTTAAAAAATATATATAAAATTTTTTGTTATGGGAAGCTTTGGAGCAACGACAAGAGCCTACTCAAAAGCCGTTTCATTGTAGATTCTTTGTAGATTTACTGACAATTGTCTGTCTGAGAATAATCGGAAGAAGATTGAAGCTGTTTTAAGCGGAAAGATTGAGTACATCCGCTTAAAACAGCATGATGAGTCTATCCCTCTCTAAGGAAGTCGAACATGTCAAATATCTCCTCTTTCGTGGCAGTCTGGTTGATACGTATATCCCCAATCTCCCCAAGAAGAGTGAAGTTAATCGTTCCCGCTGTGTTCTTCTTGTCATGGGTCATAAACTCGTAAAGAGTCTCATAATCATCACAAGTGAACTCCATTTCGCCATAGTGTTCCCTGACAAAACGCACCGTCTGGCGCATCTTGTCGGCCGGGAACCCCATCTTCGTACACGAGAGATAAAGTTCGCAGATAAGTCCCCATGCCACGGCATAGCCATGCAACACAGGTGTGCCGTGCTTGAGCATGAGACTCTCAAGTGCATGACCTGCCGTATGCCCGAGATTGAGTGCTTTCCTTATGCCCTTCTCAAAAGGGTCTTCCTCCACAATCCGCTCTTTGATGGCTACACTCGTGCCGACCATCTGTCCCAGACGTGCATAGTCTATCTCTCCGGAAATGTCGAATCCGACAAGCTCCGCCCAGCTCTCCGTGCTGCTTATGAGTCCGTGCTTGAGCATTTCCGCATAGCCGGAACAGATGTTCTGACTGTCGAGGGTGCGCAGCAGTTCCGTGTCGAGAATCACGTCCTGAGCCGCATTGAACACTCCTATCTCATTCTTCAGTCCGTTGAAGTTGATTCCGGTCTTTCCGCCCACAGCCGCATCGACCATAGAGAGCAAGGTGGTAGGTATGTTGATATACTTGATTCCCCGTTTGAAAGTAGAGGCTGCAAAACCGCCGAGGTCCGTCACCATTCCGCCTCCAAGGTTGATAAGGAGCGAATGGCGGGTGGCTCCGCCCTCTCCCAACTTCGTCCACACGTATGCCAGTGTGTCAAGCGTCTTGCAGGCATCCGTCGCACCAATAGTGATGTACACTGCATCCTGAAGACACTCGACTCCTTCTATCAGAGGACGGCACAGCTTGTCTGTGTTCTCATCTGTCAACACGAACAGTCTGTCATGCTCACACCGTGCCACAGCTTCCGCGACACATTTGTGAATATCTGTAGAAATTATAACCATAGTTCTATTCTTTTTTTGCAAATAACTGCGGCAAAGTTAGCAAAAGTGAAAAGAACAGGAAACATTCCCATGCCCGAAAACGTACATATTATTGCCCCTTTTCTTCTCGTGAAGAATAAAAATAAGTATTTTTGCACCATCAATATGGCTTTTGAACTTTGTGCCGTCGGGGACAGGCACATACGGCTTCATTCCGGACACTCAAAGGCAGAAGGATTCAGAAACTAAAAAAATATAGAACAATGAACGTAATTGACACAGAGATTGAAGGTGTAAAGATTATCGAGCCTCGTATCTTCAACGACTCCCGCGGCTATTTTTTCGAATCGTTTTCGCAGAGAGAGTTTGAAGAAAAAGTTTGTCGCACTGTTTTTGTACAGGACAACGAAAGCAAATCGACAGCCGGTGTGGTCCGCGGACTCCACTATCAGAAACCGCCCTACACACAATCGAAGCTTGTGCGTGTGGTCAAAGGAGCCGTACTGGACGTGGCTGTAGATATTCGGAAAGGCAGTCCGACTTTCGGAAAGCACGTGGCAGTGACCCTCACGGAAAGCAATCATCTACAGTTCTTCGTGCCTCGCGGCTTTGCTCACGGCTTTGCCGTACTGAGCGATGAGGCGATATTCCAGTACAAATGCGACAACTTCTATGCACCGCAGAGCGAAGGTGCCATCGCATGGGACGACCCTGCTCTGGGCATTGACTGGCGCGTACCGACTTCCGACCGCATCCTGAGCGAGAAAGATGCGCACCATCCGCTTCTCGCCGATGCAGAACTCGTGTTCGACATCAACGTTCCGCTGTATTAAAATTCATTCGGAATATATATAACAAGTGCGGAGAAGAGCCTGCCCGACTCTTCTCCGCACTTGTTATATATACATCCTGTTTTTATTGTCAATAGCCGAAAATCTCTTCCGTGGTCACTCTATGCACCGGACCGATTTTCTCTATCCGTTCCATGTCAAGGTTCTTTTCGTCGCCAAGAATTAGGTATTTGTATTTCCTGCCTCGCACATTCTTCTGCTGGAAATCCACCACATCGTCAAGCGTCATGTTCTTCACCTGCTCATATATGCCGGCATTGATGTCGTGGTCGAGACCCAACATGCGGGCATTGAAGAAACTGTTCAACACAGCCGACTTGATTGTGCGCTCAGTGGCAAGACGCTTCAGCAGCGATTCCTTGGCAAGCGGGAATGCGGTTTCCGACACCGGCATCTGCTCTATGATGCTGTTGAACACATCTATACAGTCGCCAAGCTTGTCGTTCTGGGAAATGATGAACGTGCCGAAACTGTTTGTCAGCCCTTTCCGGCGAGGTGTCTGATACCATGCCGACGCACTGTAGGCAAGTCCGCGAGACTCACGAAGTTCCTGAAAGACAATGGAACTCATATTATCTCCGAAGTACATGTTGAAAAGAGACATCTGAGGCACCAGTGCAGGGTCATACACCTGTCCGTTGTTGGAGAACATCTGCATGTAGATGTTCTTAGCCTCGTAAGGCGCAAGATAAACCACCGCCTCCGGAGTCTCCTGCGGTGTATATACCTCTTTGCCTGATGCAGACACAGGTTTCTTCGCCAGCGGATGAATCTTGGCGATGAGCTTTGTCACCTCTTTCGCCGACTTAGGACCGTAGTAGCTCACAGTCTGTCTGTAATTTCTCAGGTTCTTTATTCTGTCGAGCAGAGACTGCGGACCGGCATTCTCCAGTTCTTCGGCTGACATGATATTGGTGTAGGCATTCTCCGGCCCGTAAATTCCCCAAGCTCTCAGGCGGTAGAAGTTTGACTTCTGCTCCAGCTTCTCCATTTCTCTCTCTTTCAGCACATCCGACACATAACCGGCATAGACGTCATTGTCCGCCTTGGCTTCGTTCATCCATTCTTCACACAGTCTCATCGCCTGCTCCATCTGCTCCGACAGTCCGGAGATGACAACATTCGTCGCGTCTTCGCTCACACGGATATTTATGTCGCAGGCTATTCGGTAAAGCTCCTTCTGAAAATCTTCAGCCGATCTCTTCTCCGTACCGAGGAAGTCCAGATAGTCTGCCGCCACAGACAGCTCACGGTCATTCCTGTCGCCATGTTCAAACCGATAGGAAAGGAAAAACAGGTCGTTGCTTGTATTCTGCTTGTAAAGAAGCTCATGACCGTTCTTCATATCGCAGACACTCAGGTCTTTTTTGTAGTCAACGAACACCGGCTGTATAGGCTCCACAAAGGTGGAAGTGATGTTCTTCACAAAGTCACTCGCCTTGTCACGGTTCATTTCAATTGGCGATATGGCAGGCTTCTCCATCTTCTTCTCATTCGGATCCACTCCTTTGTGCTTATACACACAGGCATAGCCGTCGGTGAGATATTCGGAGGCGAAACGCATAAGGTCGCTCTTGGTAATCTTTCCGAGACGCTCAAACTCTTCCACCTTGTCCTTCCATTCTATGCCGTTGACGAAAGCCGACACGAACATACTGGCTCTGTCCTCGTTGCTTTCCAGCTCTTTCATGTAGTCCAACTTCATATTGTTGACAATGGCTTCGAGCAGAGCCTCATCGAAATCGCCTTTCGCAATCTTGCGTATCTCGCCGAGCATAAGGTCGCGAGCTTCTTCAAGCGTCTGCCCTTCCTTCGGGTAGGCAAGAGCAAGGAACATGGAATAGTCGCTCAGTCCGTAATCGAAAGCTCCGGACACCAGCACCTTCTGCTGCTGATTGAGATTGAGGTCGAAAAGTCCCGCTTTGCTGTTGCTGACAAGCTGCGATACAATCTTCAGAAAGTCATAGTCCTTCGACTTCTCTCCGGGGAATCTCCATCCAAGCACCACGATGTCCGCTTCCGGACCATATACATCCTTATATTGCGGCGAAGTCAGCGGTTCTTCAGTCGTCAGATTGAGCACAGGCAGCTGTGGGTTCGGTCGCCAATCGCCGAAATACTTGTCTATGACTGCCACAGCTTCGTCCATATTGAAATCGCCACTCATGCAGACGGCGGTGTTGTTTGGCACATACCACTGCTTGTAGTAGTTCTTGATGTTCGTGATAGAAGGGTTCTTTAGCTGCTCCTGCGTACCGAGAACAGTCTGCGTGCCGTATGGGTGATGCGGGAAAAGCATGGACATGATACCATGAATGAACTTGTCCTGATCGCGGGTGAGCGATATATTCTTTTCCTCATAGACAGCCTCCAGTTCGGTATGGAATCCTCGTATGACGTTATCCTTGAAACGGTCGGCCTGAATCTTCGCCCAGTTGTCCAGTTCGTTGGAAGGAATATCTTCCGTGTAGCAGGTGACATCTTCGCTTGTGTAGGCATTGGTGTCGTTGGCTCCGATGTGCGCCATCAGCTTGTCATATTCATTGGCAATGGAATATTTGGAGGCCTCGTAGGACAAACTGTCAATGTGATGGTACATGGCAACCCTCTCCAGCGAGTCGGTCGTATGCCGGTATCGTTCAAAACACACCTCGATGCTGTCCAGCAAAGGTTTTTCTGCCTCATAGTTCCATGTGCCGAAAGAGCTTGTCCCCTTAAACATAAGGTGCTCGAAATAATGTGCAAGCCCTGTCGTCTCGGCAGGGTCGTTCTTTCCGCCGACACGCACAGCGATGTATGTCTGTATGCGCGGCTGATCTTTGTTGACGGTAAGATAGATCTTCAATCCGTTGTCAAGCGTATAGATACGCGCTTTCAGCGGATCGCCCTCCACCGTCTCATACTTGTACTGCTTCTGTGCAGTCGCTGCCATTGCTGCCATCAGCATCACGGCAGACACCAACAAGAGTTTTAAGTGTCTCATTTTAGTTAATATTTTGACTTATGTTCATTATTATCTCAATTATCTCACCCCGTCGATGAAGTCTCTCAACTGCTGTTCCTCCACATCCCCGAGTGCATATTCCTTTTCCGCATCGTCGCGCACCATCTTGAGCCACCACGCGTATGCCTCCTCCGCACTCTGCCGCCAACGGTCCGGGTCGGCGACACCGCACTCCTCGTCTTCGTTCATAAGTGCAAGCGCGTATGCAAGCGCATTCTGACCATATTCGGTGTTGATGCCCTGCAACACGGCTACCACCTCATCGGATGTGACAATGTTACCGTCAGCTATGTCGCGTACAAGGGCGGCAACCTCTTCTTCCGGCACCACCATGCCGGCAAGGTCCACCCATCCCACAGGCGAACATGCGGCATAATCCGGATACTCGCCATTGTCACCGACACAATTGTCCGCAACACCTTCGCATTCAGTCAGAACGGTATGCAGGAACAGCCGCAATGCGATGTCATAGAAGTTCAGTCCGCGTATCAATGCCGTGCGCTTGATATAGCAGTTCTCATACTCATATTCCTCTACATCCTCCCCCTGCTGCACCATCAAGTTCCGAAGCAGCCTGATGCCCTCCGCGACAGCCTGCACGGTGTGAGGGTCAGGAAACGAATAAGTCACGATGTCACGACGTGCAGACAGCGGACGCATGTCCCGTCTGCCCCATTTCCGCACGTCCCGCCACGTGCCCACGGTCTTCAGATTGACTCCGGGCACGATATAGGTCTTCTCTCCCTGCGCAATGATATAAGAAAAAGGCAGATTCGGAACGTCCGGATGCTGCGCAACCTTTCCCATGACCATAGAGAATGCGCCGATATGGGCGGGCCACAGGATGTGACACCCCGACGCGGTCTTCGCCCCGCGCTCAAGTATGCCCCAGTGTATCGGTCCCATCTTATAGGCATGGTTGCTCTGGTTGGTGGCAGAACCGGCATTATAGAAAGAGAATTGCCCGCCAATCAGCAAGGTCGATTTGTGGTGCGAAGTGGAAAAAGGTCCGCAGAATGCCGCACATGCCTCGCCATTGTCCATGTAGGAGTTGGCAAAGAAGAGCGAACTCTCGGCAGAGAATCCCTTTCCGATGTGAACAGATTCGCCCACGAAACAGTTGTCAACCTTCGCGCCGTCCGTGACTGTCGCGCCGCAAGCCACCACCGTGTTCTCCACAATGACATCCGGTCCGATATAGGTCGGCGAGTCTTCCGTACTCAAAATCGTGGCAGTATTCAGTCTGCTGGCACCCGCAATCTCGCACGACAGCCCTATCATGACATTGTTTATCTCCCGGGTGTGCGTTATCCGTGTGCCACATCCTATGACACCATACTCCACCGGCGGACGTGCCGCCACCTCGTCAAGTGCCATCCTCCTGACACACTTATGACCAATCATGAGAGCGGCGAGCTGGGCGGTCAGCTTGTCATAGACCACAACATTGCCGTCTCCGCCCTCATTGAGCACTGAGATGACATTGCCGTTGCCGAAATCCGGCATTCCCTGTGTGGATATGGTGCCGACATCGGCAATATAGCAATCTTCGCCCACCTCATATCCGGAGATATATCCCCGGACGTTCTCTATCAGGCACCTGTCGCCCACTCTGACATTCCGCAACACGGCATTTCTGATGCCGCAGCGTTTCGAGAATCCGTCTTCAATCTTCACAGTGCCGCAGAGAGAACCTATCTCCACGCGTCCGTAGAAATCCACCTGTCTTACGGACTCAACCCGGAACCCGTCTTCCGACACCAATACCCCGGTCCAGTCCTCAGCCGTACAACCCTGTTCCTCAAGAACAGAAACTTCTATATCCGTCAAATTGCGCATACGACAATGGAATAAATTTATGATAAACCGAACAGCTACAAACAATGGGACAACCGCGAAGAACAAAAAGCATGTTCATTCTTCTGCATTGTCCCATCCGTTTTTCATCTGTCTTCAAAAGATTCAATACGCGTTCCCGTCAGCATCATAGTTCTGAAACAGGAAGTCGTTGTAAGGATATTTCTGCACATGAAGCTCCTTCACTTTCTTGTACAAACGCTCCTTCAGTTCAGGAATGTTCGTGAGCTTGGCTGCCGAAATAAAGAAGCAGTCGTCGCCCAACTTCGCCATCCATGTACGCATGAGTTCGTCGAGAGTGATATTCTCCTTCGTGCGCGGAGTAAGATCGTCTTCCTCCTTCTCCACCCACGTATAAGCATCTATCTTGTTGAAAATCACCATACCCGGTTTGTCGCCCGCTCCGAGGTCCGCGAGTGTCTTCTCCACAACCTGTATCTGCTCCTCGAAATCGGGATGGGAAATATCGACCACATGCAACAGCAAATCCGCCTCGCGCACCTCGTCAAGCGTCGATTTGAACGAATCGACAAGGTCTGTCGGCAATTTGCGGATAAATCCCACCGTGTCGCTCAACAGGAACGGCAGATTCCCCACAATCACCTTCCTCACCGTCGTGTCGAGAGTGGCGAAAAGCTTGTTCTCCGCAAACACTTCTCTCTTCGCAAGCAGGTTCATCAATGTTGACTTCCCCACATTGGTATAGCCCACAAGAGCCACACGAATCAGACGTCCCCTGTTCTTGCGCTGGGTGGTCTTCTGCGTGTCTATCTCCTTCAGACGCTCTTTGAGCAGTGCCATGCGTCCGCGAATGATTCGCTGGTCCATTTCGAGCTGAGTCTCGCCCGGACCCCTCAGTCCGACACTTCCTCCTCGCTGACGCTCCAAGTGCGTCCAGAGCCTTGTCAGACGCGGGAGCATGTATTTATACTGTGCCAGTTCCACCTGTGTCTTGGCCGCGGCAGTCTGCGCCCGCATGGCGAAAATATCCAGAATGAGCGAAGTACGGTCAAGTATCTTCACCTGCAAAACCTTCTCTATATTTCTAATCTGTTTGGCAGACAACTCGTCGTCGAAAATGACCATCCCCACAGTCTCGGGAATATCCATCTCTTTCGGATCTGTTATACCAAGCTCATAATACCGGTCGCGCGCCTCGTCCGCCGCATCCTCCTGCGCCTTTATGTACTGACTTATCTCTTCCAGTTTTCCGCTTCCGATATATGTCACACTGCTCGGCCCCGCAACCCGCTGCGTATATCTCTTCACGACTTTCGCTCCGGCAGTCTCCGCAAGGAACTCCAGCTCATCGAGATATTCATTGGTCTTCCTCTCGCTCTGCTGAGGAGTTATCAGACCGACAATCACAGCAGTCTCTACTTTTACTTCTGATATGACAAATTCTTTCATCTTATGATATGTTTCCGTGGACAAAGATACATCATAAAAAACAAAAAAGTAAGATACTATACAAGATTTTAGAGACGGATTGAATTTCATTCAATATATTCACAAAGTATTCTTGCCCATACCTACATTTTTAATGTGTATCAATATGGCATATCCGGCTGTTGGATGCACCCACAAAAGCCCCATAACAAAATTTTTTATATATATTTTTTAACAAAAATATTTTTTGACACAATGAAATCAAATTTGGATATATTTATTTCCATTTGCTACTTTTACCTTGGAAATAATATCTTTCTGATTTTGCCAAATGTTAAAAATCCAAGCCCTCTGGCACGCGTCAAAATGAAGCGTGCCGAACTTTTATCGGAAGTCGGGGATTCTACGCGCATTTTCCGAGAACCTTGTCAACTGTGAAATAGTGTTTC
>JAJPZU010000141.1 GCA_021204165.1 Prevotellaceae bacterium | reverse complement strand
CTAAGTTAGGGGAGGTGGCGCGGTAGCGACGGAGGAGTCTGTCGAATACGTTTGCCAATATATGCAAGTCACACATGAGGAGTCTGTCGAGAACAACCTGCTAAATATACATGAGGAGTCTGCCGATATATAAAGTCACACATGAGGAGTCTGTCGAATACATCCACTAAATATCCATGAGGAATCTGTCGAGAACACCCCCGCTAAATACACATGAGGAGACTGTATAGAACACACTTATAAAACTAAATCGCTTGTAAATATCTGAAAGTCAGGAACTTATTTTCGCCGAACAGTTGCTATTAAGCTAAATATTTGTCAAAAAAATAAAATGCTTGTTTGCTATTAATTTGTTTATATGTATATTTGTCGGACTTTTGTCAGTTTTGATGTCATAATCTAAATATGGAATCGAAAGGAGAGAAAAGGGGATGAATGTTTATGAAATTAGAATATTATTTTATGATTAAGAGGGCTTTTATCTTTTTCTGTGTCATGGTTTTCTCTTTGTTAGGACATGCGCAAGAAGCAATAGAATCGAGTGAGAAATCAACGGTCATGGTGGATTATTTCACTTGCTTCTCCGGTGTGCAGAAGGAAGTTGCTGATTTGGTGCGCAATAATGTGTTACAGAGTGTCGTGTCGTCAGGCAGAGTGATTGCTCTTGATATGGAGTCTGATAAAGTTCAGGCTAATGAGAAACTGCGGCGCACCCGGAATGACCTGTCTATTGCAGAGGATAATAATATGGAGCGTTTGAGTGCCATCGGAGTTTTGGGTGCTGAATATATTGTTTCCGGACAGATAATGGGGCTGGGCATTTCTCGTAAGGAAAAGACGAACAAGAAAGGGAATGTCAAAGTTAGTTATGAGGCGAAGCTGATGTACACCATTAAGGTGATAAGGGTGAAGGACGGAATTATGGTTGGTTCTGAGTCCTACACAGAGGCGGCCAAGGGCGATACGGAGAGCGAGGTGAAGGCGGCTGTTGTCAGCAAGGCGGGTAAAGTGACGAAATATATTCAGGCTCTGTTCAGAGTTAAAGGCGAAATTGTTGAAGTGAGCAAGGAAAAAGATGGTAAGGCAGAGGAAGTGTATATAAATAAAGGTACTAACAACGGGGTAGCCAAAAATCTTCGTTTCACAGTGTATGCTGTACGTCAGATTGCCGGTAAAAATGTGAACAAGGAAATCGGTGAAATCTCAGTGAAGGCGGTTGAGGGTGAGGATATCTCATGCTGTAAAGTGAAGAAGGGCGGAGCCTTGATTCTTGAATCCATGCGTGAAGGAGAGACGCTGATGGTTAAATCTAATTAAATCTAACTGAAAATACATTTAAAATATTTTGTTTGTTTATTGGCTGATTAATGAATTAATCATTATATTTGCCAATACTTTTGTCGATTTTAAATGGATGGATGAAAGGGGATATACATGTTTGTTTTTAATTAATCTAAAATGTTATTATTATGACCAAACGAGTTTTTTTCTTTTTTTTGTGCTTGCATACTTTTTTCTTTATTGAGTTTTGCACAGGATGCGGTAGAACCGGGGGCTAAATCTACGGTATTGATTGATTATTTCACATATCCTTCCGGAGTACAAAAGGAAGTGGCTGATGCAGTGCGTAACAATGTGTTGCAGACTGTCATCCAGTCGGGTAGAGTAATTGTAATAGATGTAGAGTCAGATAAAGTACAGGCAAATGAAATTTTGCGTCGTACTCAACACGATATGTCTGTGGATGAGGATAATAATATGGAGCGTCTGAGTGCTATCGGAGTTTTGGGTGCTGAATATGTCATTTCCGGTCAGATAACTAATCTTGCCACTTCTCGTAAAGAAACGAAGAAAAGCGACGGGACTGTCAAGGTTAGCTATGAAAGCAAATTGATGTACACCATCAAAGTGATAAAGGTGAAGGATGGAACGATTGTCGAGACAAAATCCTACAGCGAGTTTGCCACTGAGGATACGGAGAATGAAGCTGTTGCTTCTGTCGCTGCAAAGTCGGGTAAAGTGAAGAAGTTCATTGAGACTCAGTTCAAGATTGAAGGTACAATCATCGAGGTAAGCAAAGAAGAGAAGGGCAAGGCTGAAGAAGTATATATTAATATAGGTAGCAACAACGGCATTGCCAAGAATGCTCGTTTCAAGGTGTATGCTGTACGTAAGGTGGCCGGAAAAACCATCAATAAGGAAATCGGAGAAATCGCAGTGGCGGCTGTTGAGGGCGAAGATGTTTCGTGTTGTAAGGTTAAGAAGGGGGGGGGAGACTTGATTCTTAAATCAATGCGTGAAGGAGAGACATTGGTAATCAAGTCGCATGTAAGGACTACTATTTTGGATAAGATTGACGATTTGTAAATCATTTGTTGATAGTCGGGTCTTGTTTGCATATTGTGTATAAATATGTGTATAAATAAAAGAAATATAAATGAAGAAATGTAAGTTTTTGATGTTCTGTGCAGTGTGGTTGCTGACCGCTTTTACTGCCATGTTGTATGCACAGACAAAATATATGAGTGATGCCGTTCTTGTAAGCAGTGATGGAAAGACCATAAAACTGCGCTCGTCCGGACAAAGTGACAAAAAGAAGAGTGCTTTGGAAATGGCCATGAAATCGGCTGTTTACACCTTATTATATAATGGTGTAGAGGGTGTGAACAATGGCAAGGCATTGGCTTATACTCATGACAAGAACTATGAGCGTAGGCTGTTCGAAGAGGGCCGATATTCTGTGTTTGTAGGCGAGTTCGAAGAAGTGGGGGAAGCTGTGAAGGTTGGAGGCAACTACAGGGTAAAGGTTGAGGTTGAAATCTACTATGATGCCTTGATGCGCGACCTGAATAATTCTTCCGGTGCAGGTGTGTCCCACGTGGAGATGCCTAATATGCCGACACTGACGGTTGTTCCGTTTACGCGCGAGAATGAGAATGTGCGTGCATTGCTGGAAAACAATAAGATGCTGAGTCATGCTGTGAGCAAGATTACAAGTGAGTTCAGCAAGAATGGCTATCGCACGAAGGATTTTATCTCTATGCTTCAGAAAGCGAAGAATTCTGATCTGACTACGGACGGTTCGCAGAGCGATGCAGTCAGCATGATGATTCAGAACTTATCTACCGATATTGTTGTGACTGCAAAGGTGAACTATATTCCTCGTCCGAACAAGCAGGGTGAGGTTTCTCTCGAACTGAATGCCACGGAAAAACAGACTGCCACCACGCTGGCAAGTTCTACCTTCCTGAGCGGAAGGTATATGACTACAGACTCTGTGCGTTTGGCGGACTATGCCATATCGAAGGTCAAGAGAGAGTTTTTCACGACTTTGCAGACTGCATTCTTTGAGATTGTGCGTAATGGACGTGAACTTTCCATACAGATGGTCATTGACGCGAATGTGGATGACTGGGACTTCGATCAGCCTTCACCGGAAAGCGGAGAAGAGTTTAAGGTGGAGTTTGAAGACTGGCTGGCAGAGAATGCCATGAACGGAAGTTTTGACATGAGCCGTTCAAGCGATAAGATAATCGACCTTACTGTGAGGATTCCTATCTGGGACGAAAAGACCGGACGGGCATACTCCGTTTCAAACTTCAGAAATGCGTTCCGTAAGTTCCTGAACGAGCGTCTGGCCGGAGAGTATCAGGCTTCTATCGTTACTTTGGGGCAGGGCATTGTAGTTACAATCAAATAATTAAACATTGTTGGATATGAAGAATCTTAGTTTGACAATATTGGCATTCCTGATAGCTGCTGTTTCGTTTGAAGCGGCAGCGCAGGAAAGTGCTGTGAATTTTATGGCGGGAATGCCGAAATCTGAGAAGCTTACGGCAGAACAGAAAGAAGCATTGAAGCAGAAGGTGGAGAAGATTATTGCCCGCAACAATGCGGGTGCTGTGACACTTACTGACGCTTTTGTCATTGAGCCGGAACTCCGTTTGGGGCAGACTAAGAAAACAGATGGCTTGTTGCGTGATGTCTCTCTTGTTTCGGGCGAGTTCTCATTGGTGGTTCACAATAAATATGACGGCAGTGTATATAATTCTGTTACGGTCGATGTGAAGGCGAGTGCTGTCGGAAGTGAGTCGGAGGCGATTAATTCCATCATCAAGAGCATCAAGGTGACAGACCCTGTGTATGTGCGCTTCATACGTAATGCGCGCAAACGTATTGCTGAGTATTATGAGACCAACGGGCTTCCTTTGCCGGAGCGCAGAGATAAGGAACCGGAGGCGGCCACAGATCCGGAAGAAGAGCTTCTGAATGAGGAGCCGGAGCAGGATGTTGTCATGGAGGAGGAAGAGCAACAGGTTGAGCAGGATGATTCGGTGGTGGAAGAAGCACCTGTAGCCGAGGAACCGACTGTGCAGAAAAACAAGTTGGCAATAGAAGTCGGCAGCGATGAACTGGGCTTTGAACTCATATACTGTAAGGGAAACCGTGCTTCAAAGACGATACGTATCAATTACCGTGTGGTTAATAAAGAACGTGACGCGAATGCCGATTTCGGATGTTCTACTGCTTTTGCTCCCGAGGGTGTTGAACTCACACAGTGGGATTTTGTCAAAGCGCATGGCTATATGAGTGGCAGATACGGTAATAAAATGCCTAAAGGTGTGGCTGTGGGACGTGTGCTCGAGTTGCAGAATGTGGAAAAAGAATATGCGGAACTTCCTCTTGTGGAACTGCGAGTTGGTGACTCTAAGGTTGTGATACATAATCTGCCGGTAGAATGGTAAACTTCTCTAAATGGTAATCCTATGAAGATAAAGAATATAAGTATGATAGCAGTGCTGACAAGAGTATGTGGATGCGCTGTGATATGTTGGATGCTGTCTGCGGCTGTTTGCGCTCAAAACTATAAAGTGCTTGAGCGAAGTCAGAAGAAGGCACCGACATGGGTGGGCAATGTGGAGGAGAATTTCATCATTGCTACAGCTACGGATGACAATCTGGAAGGTGCCAAGCAGAAGTGTCTGGACAATGTGAAATTGCAGATTGCACAGTCTGTGGCACAGAACATAGAGTTCTCATCGGAGAATATCATCGAGCAGATTACCAAAGGGCATGAGGTGGATGCCACTGCCGAGTTCCGTTCCAAGAGTGCTGTGCAGGTGGGTGCTTTGCCTTTTATTTCCGGCATTACTTTTGCCAAAGCCTCTGATTCTTATTGGGAAAAGCTCTCAGAGAAGAAAAGCGGTAAGATTGTATATAGCTTCAGTGTGCGCTATCCTTTCACAAAAGGAGAACTGTACGCATTGCAAGAGGAATTTAACAAGCGCGATGAGGAAATGGTGGCACTTGTCACAGAGATGGAACAGAATGTGGATGAGATTCAGTCTGTGGAAGAGATAGATGCATGTATTGCCAAACTGAAACCGGCTGTGGAATATTTCTTCGACAATGCACGCAAACAGTGGGTGGAGAGTGTGGTCAACAGATATAAGAAGATACCGGCTCTTATCTCTGTGGAGGGACGCAATGGCATCGACGGATACATTGTCTCGCTTATGTTCAAAGGACATAAGATAAAGACTTCTGCCATGCCGAAGATGAAGGCGAACTGTGCTTCACAGCTTGCGGCTAAGGCAAAAGGGAATGATATTATAATTACTTACAATGATGAGGACTGTCTTGACGATGAAGAGAATTTCATAGAACTGACATTTAAGTTGCCGGGAAGGCAGCTGAAGCATAAGTTCTTTATTGAATAGAGGAATATGCCGCGAATGTGGCTGTCAGTGATTGTTTGTGATTATTTTTTAGAATCTGTTCCAATTCCATTTGTTATAGCTACCGCATAACTGCAACAAATGGAATTGGAACAGTCTTTTTTTTTAATCTCTTACGGCTTTCTCCAGCTGTTCCAGTGCCTGAAGCAGCACACTGCGAGGAGAAGCCACGTTCATTCTCATGAAACCTTCTCCTTCTTTCCCGAACATCGCACCGTCGTTCAGTGCAAGATGTGCTTTGTGAATAAATAAATCCTGTAGCTCTTTGTGCGACATTTTCAGTCCGCGACAGTCCAGCCATACAAGGTAGGAAGCTTGCGGGCGCAGAGGCTTGATTTCGGGAATGCGGCGGGCGCAGAAATCTATGACCAAGTCAATGTTCCCCTCAATATAGTGCAGCATTTCCTTTCTCCACTCTTCCCCTTGGCTGAATGCGGCGATTGTGGCTATCGGGGCAAACATGTTCGGCATGTCCAGCTCGTTGGCTTGCAGCCAAGAGAAAAACTTGTGGCGGAGCTTTTCATTGGGTACGATTGTGTATGAACTGACAATGCCGGCAATGTTGAATGTCTTTGACGGTGCGCCGAAAGTGATGCTGCAATCCGCCGCTTCCTGCGACACTGTGGCAAAAGGAATGTGCCGGTTTCCCCATAGTGCCATGTCGCAGTGTATCTCGTCCGATATGACGGTGATGTGATGCCGGTGGCAGAAGTCCGCAAGGCGGACAAGAGTGTCTTTGTCCCAGACAATGCCGGCAGGATTATGAGGATTGGCAAGTATCAGCAGACGGCACTTGTCGTCGGTCACCTTTTCAAGGTTCTCAAAGTCCATAGAGTATGAGCCGTTCTCGTGCCGTCTCAAAGGGTTATAAACAACCTCCCGCTTGTTGCCGAGCGGAGTGAGGCGGAAAGGATGATATATCGGTGGCTGGATGATGACTTTCTCGTCTTCTTTGACGAACACATTGATAGCCATGCCGATGCCTTTCACGACACCGGGAATATAGGTGAGCCATTCACGCTCCACTTTCCACCTGTGGTGTGAGGCAAGCCAGTCCATGACAGTCTGCCAATACTCTTTGGGTTCTACTGTATAGCCGAATAGCGAGTGTTCAAGTCTCTTGCGGAGGGCATCCGTGATAAATTGCGGAGTCTCAAAGTCCATGTCCGCCACCCACAAAGGAATCAGGTCGGAGGAGCCGTATAGTTCTTCTAACGCATCCGTCTTTAAGGCATTTGTGCCGTGACGGTCTATTCTCTTGTCAAAATTATATTTTCCCATGTCAACTGATTAAGATTGGTATGAAACAGTATTTTAATATAAATCCCTGTATTGCGAGGGTGTATATCCGGTGAACTTCTTGAACTGCACATTGAAGTTGCCTATATTGTTGAAGCCGGAGTCGTAGGCGATAGACGATACCGGAATGTCAGTTTCAGAGAGTTTTCTTTTAGCATAGTTGAGTCTTATTCTGAGAAGAAAGTTGAAAATGGATTCCCCGGTTTTCTTCTTGAAGTAGCGACATGCCGCACTCGGGTTCATGCCGGCATGGTCGGCAATTTCTTCCAGTGTGATAGGCTCTTGGAATTTCAAGTCGATAAATTCAACAATCCTGCAATAAGTCGATTCGCCGTTGGCTTTCAAATTGCTTTTCGACAGCGAAGAAATCCTGTTTCCGCCGGTTATCGTCCATTTGCCCAGCTCGTCAAGAATCCAGTAGAGCAGATGCAGACGCTCAAATCCGCGACAGGAGGTTAGCTTCATTATCGACTCCTGCATTTGCGGATGTTGTGACAAGTCCCATTCAATACCGTTTTCTCCGGCTTTGATGAGTTTGGATATATTGGTGCATCCGGGCATGTTATGATAATCTCCCGGCAGTATCTGGTCTTTGAATTGTATGTAGCACGAATGGCACATGTCCTCACAGTCGTCTTGATAATACCGGTTGTCACTTCTGAAGAAATGTGGCAGTCCGCTTCCGATGAAATATAAATGGAATGGTTTCATTTCAATCACACCGTCACCTGCAAAGCATAGGCCATGACCGGCAAGTATGAGTACAAGTTCATGTTCTTGGTGGCAGTGCATCTGGCGAGGAAAGAATTTGCATACCATTTGTTCTACGTTGAACGAATTATATTGGCTGTTATGTACAACTTCGTATTCAATCTTTTTCATTGCCCTTTTGTCATTGAATGTAGTTTGTTTCCATTGATAGTTACATTGACGTTGTAAAGTTATAAAATAATGAGATTCTTACATTCGGTACATAAATAAGTTATTCTTTTTTTATATGTATTTTGGATAAAAATGTTTTAATAGGGGAAGTAAAGGTGTAAAAAGCATGTAAATATCTTGCTGTGGAGCACCATTGTTTGTTGTATCCGTGATGGAACCCCTTCTGTTTTTTGCTTTCCCATTCTTCTTTCCCGGCATGAAAGCAGGGCTTGCATGACACCATGTGAAGCCATCAAGTAAAGATGGAGAAAAAGTCCCATAAAAAAATTTTTGACATCGTTTTTTTGAGGTATGTTCGATTTTGACAAAAAGAAAGCAAATTTCGGGTTTATGTTTGAATGTGAACGGTTTTGTGATGAAATGCTTTCTTTTTGATTTTGTCAAATGTTAAAATTCCAAGCCCTCTGGCACGCGTCAAAATGAAGCGCGCCGAACTTTCTTCGGAAATCGGGGATTCTACGCGCATTTTTTGAGAGGCTTTTTAATTGTGAAATAGTGTTGTGATTTTGGGGTTCCTGTTTACATTTGTTTTACTTTGGTAAAGTCTTCCTGAATTTTCACCGCAGTGTTTTTAAATTTTCACCGCGGTGAAAATTTTTAAACACCGCGGTGAATTTTTTTTCACACCGCGGTGGAGTTTTAAAATCACCGCGGTGAAATGAAAAAAACACCGAATTTTGGGTAAAAAAACGGTGGGGTTCGGATGAAATGTTAAGAAGTGTATAATTGGCTGTTTCAGAAGAGCGTCTGAACAAAAACTTAAAAGCGGGTGGTTTTAGAGCGGTGTTTGGAGGTTGGAATGGCAAAATTAGCTATAATTTATTGGTAGTCAATAGATTACTAAAATTCTCTGATTTGTCGAAAAAATGCGTCCGGTGCGTTTTTTTGAGCGATTTTTGTAAAATTGTATTTTGTTGATTATCAGTTTGTTATCTCTGGCTGAGATTTTTCGTCTTTTCACTACCGGCAGAAAAACGCTCCAAATGTTAAATTTTTATTTTTGACGAAAATGTCATTTTGTCATTTTAAAAAGTGGTGTTTTAGCATGTTTATCACAGACTCTTTCTGTGTATGTTTAGCGGGTGTATTCGACAGACTCCTCATGTATATTTAGTGGATGTATTCGACAGACTTCTCCGTGTACATTTAGTGGATGTATTCGACAGACTCCTCATGTGCGACTTGCATATATTAGCGGGTGTATTCGACAGACTCCTCCGTCGCTACGCGCCACCTCCCCTAACTTAGG
>JAJPZU010000259.1 GCA_021204165.1 Prevotellaceae bacterium | reverse complement strand
CCCCCTCCTCCATCAACAGAAAAGCTGGGTGTAGGACTATCCATTCTGTCTTTTATATGTCCGTTGGTAGGCTGGGTGCTTTGGGGTATATGGAAAAACGACAAGCCGGATAAAGCGCAACGTGCAGCCCGAATTGCATGGATTGGCTTTATCATAAATTCAATCATTAACATTATAGCAGGATTATCATCATGAGAACCATTACAATTGGACGAAGTAGTCGTTGCGACATCGTAGTTCCTTACGAAGGAATTAGTCGTGTACATGCCGAAATAAGCATTGTAGGAAATCAGTATGTCTTCTATGACACAAGCAAGAACGGTTCAAGCATAGGTGGACGAATAATCAACAACGAGCGAATATCTGTCACACCGGGAGCGAACATCTTACTTGCAAACCGCATTCCATTACCTTGGGCGCAAGTATATGCACTACTACCATTACCTCAGCACAAAGAGACTTTTGATTACGAAGAAGAAACACATGTATATAAAAACAAAGAGCAGCCGGTCGTATATTCTTCGGAAGAAGATTCATTGGGGATAGGCTGGGGAATACTTGCATTCTTAATTCCTATAGTGGGGTGGATTCTGTATTTCTGCTGGAAAGACAAAACACCACACAAAGCAAGTCAGGCCGCAACAGCAGCTTGGATTGGTTTTGGCATAAACTTTCTGATTTCCATTCTATCAGCACTATAAAACATATTCTATATGGTGAAGAGTTTCCTTTATAAACATTTAAAACTAACACAAGTATGAAAATAAAAACAAGTTTGCTGATAGCACTTATTGGGATTATTATTTCAGCATGTAGTAACCCTATAAAAAAAGAACTTGAAAAGATTCAAGAAAACATGCCAATGAGTACCGATATGGGGAGTGTCCTTGGAATTGCATTTGAAGACAATGATACCGTAGGTGCTAAATTGTTTATGTTGGGAGGAGATGACATCTTTCCGGATGTCTTAGCTTCTAATCCCGCCATGGCAAAAAGCAATTTTTCGGAGTTGTTGTGCGATACAATTTTCCAACCTCTTCTATCTTCTCTTGTAAACGAAAATTTAGGACTGAGAATTTATATCAAAGGGGTCAGTGCACTCAATGAAAATAATCTAACCGAGTATGAATTTGATATGATGCCGAATGAAATTGACGCTATCAGTAAAAAGAAGAGGGATAAACAATGGGAAGCAATTCTTTACCTTGCTGCATATAAAAACTACATTTGGGCACATAAAGAAAAAGACACTCAGATAGCACCGGCTTCTATGACGATAGATAATGACGACAAAGTCATTAAATACAAGTATATAATAGATGATTTTTATTTCAAGGACAATCTACTTAGCCGTAATTTGGACGATAAAAATCTTAGTCCGCGACTTATTTGGTCTCTCCTAAAGATGGCGAACAATTCTACCGTCCATGAAACATTAGCAGAATATGGATTTGATATTTATTTGCTTCTTGAAGACCGGCAGGCACTAAAAAAATAAGTAAAGATATTAGCAATACAGAATTGAAAGCTTTAGTCAGAGACAAAGATAAATTGAATCTATAACAAGGTGTGTATAAAATTAAATTTCTGTATAGTGAAGATACCGGTTTCTCAATTCGGAAACTCTTTACCATATAGAAAAAAAATATAAAAAGAGATTATGATAGGAAAAGAGATACTAAACTACCGCATTGTCTCCCTCATAGGCAAAGGCGGAATGGGCAGCGTATATTTAGGAGAACATAAGTTCATAAGCAAACAGAAAGCTGCCATAAAGGTGATAAATGCAGACATGGTAAACGACTTCACCAAACAATGTCTGAAAGAAGAAGCTGAACATTTGGCAGGACTCAACCACCATAACATAGTGGCATTCCACGACTATGATATCGATGAAAAAGGGAACATCTATCTTGTCATGGAATATGCCGACGGTAAAAGTCTTGAAGACTATATCAACACTGTTTCCGGACTCATCGTTGAAGAGAAAATCTGTCCTTTGTTCGAACCCATACTTGATGCGGTGGGATATGCACACAAGCATAATATCATCCACAGAGACATCAAACCGTCAAATATAATCATCACAACAGACGGAACACCTAAGATTCTGGATTTCGGCATCGCTACCATCATCAAGAAAGAGGAAGAAGACAAAGACCATCTCATCATGGGAACTCCTTCCTATATGAGTCCGGAGCAAGTAAAAGGTGAACATCTGGATGAACGCTCAGACATCTACTCTCTCGGTGTACTTTTGCACCAGATGTTGACGGGAAATGCGCCTTACGACACTACTACTCTCACAGAATTTGACATCAACAAAAAAGTGATTGAAGAACCTCTGCCACGACTAAAAACATATTATAAATATGTATCAGAAAAGGTGCAGAAAGTTGTAGATAAAGCCACCGCCAAAAAACCTGAAGACCGTTATCAAAGTTGCGCGGAGTTCAAAAAGGCTCTCCATCTTGCCGTTTATCCGCCTAAAGTGTCCAAATGGGTTTGGACAAGCATTGCTGCATGTATTGCTTTAATCATTGGTGCAGGAATATATTATTGGGACTACAACCGTACAAAAGTCTATTATTACAAGGATTACGCAGAACAGTGGGGTATTCCACAAGGTATCGGAGAACTAAGCGAGAAAGAGAAGAGCCACACCCATCGACTATACAGGTTTGAATACTGCAAACGCAAACTACTTCGTGTATCACATATCAACAGTAAAAACAAGATTATTGAAGACGGAGAATCAGAACGCAACGAAAGACCGATAGACCAATGGTTCTATTATACGGAAAACGGCAAAATCAGCCGTGTAAAAGCGAAAGACCGTAACGGTAAGGTTCTGTATGTAAAAGCATATAATGACAAGCTCAATACGCTGGTCTTCCAATACGACGACGAACATGGAACAGAGCGCACCATGTCCGGACAGACAGTAGGCTACACACGTGTACTCGAAGATACAAGAGAAAAGAAAGGACGCATTTCAAGATGGTGGCTCGAATACAACGATAACGGATACCTCTCCAGTGTAAAATATGCAAATCTTTCCAATCAGAATGTAGGTGACGACAACAACATCTATGGTCGTACATATATTCGTGACAACAAAGGGCGAGCTGTAGAAATCCATTATATAGGAAAAGAAGGACAACCACAACCCACAAAATGGGGACTGGGTATCAAGAAATTCTATTATGATGAGAAAGACAACTGGATTCGTGCCGAATATTATACAATAGATGAAAAGCCTGCTTACGATGATACAGACGGAGTGTGTATTTATGAGATGGAATATGATGATAACGGAAACATCACGTATGCACTCCATAAGGATTCTGACGGAGAGTTGATGATACCGAAGAAGAATGGTTTTGCAGGAATGCGTTATTACTATGACCCCAATGGATTCTGTATAAAAGCAGAAGTTTTAGGTGTGGACAGGCAACCTTCATACGACACAAAAGCAGGCATTACCGCCTATGAGTGCGAATATGACGAAAACGGTTTTATCACCAAACAGACATACTTGGATCTTGACGGCAAGAAGTGCGAATGTAAAGACAAATATACAACTATTGAATTTAAGAGAGATAACCGTGGGAATATAACTGAAGCATGGACATATAATATAGCAGGGCAGCTATGCGAATCTTCAGAAGAAGAGGCCGGTTTCCGGTGCGAATATGATTCTTTAGGCAACATGATAAAAAGGATTTCATACGGAACAGACAGAAAACCTTGTGTCAAAAAGGACGGTTCCGTTGGATATGTCCTTACCTATAACGACATGAATCTACTCACCTCTCAGACCTATTTGGGTAAAGACCTGAAACCAACCGGATGCTTGGATGGAGTATGCCACATAAAAATCAAGTATGACACACATGGAAACCAAATACATATCGCATTTTATGATGAAAGCAAGAAGAAGCTTGTAACAAGCAATGAAAATGTAGCCGGTTGGGACGATGTATATGATGAAAAAGGCAATCTCACAGAACGCATATTCTTTGACGAACAAGGCAAGCCGGGAGTGGTGTCCGGTATAGCAGCCAGATACAAATACACATTTGATCAAAACGGCAATTTGAAGTCTTCAAGATATTATAATTCAAAGGGAGATTTGATGCTTGTTGACGGTATCGCCGGAAACGATTATGTGCGTGACGAGCGGGGCAATATACTGGAAAGCAAAGAAATTGGTCTCGATGGCAAACTGGCGAAGAACAGGGTGGCAATCCGGTACAAGTATGACAAGTTCGATAACGAAATAGAAAGCAGTGTATATGACAAAAACGGAGAAGCAACCGTTAACAGTTGGCATGTACACCGATGGACATCAAAGTACAACAACAGAAATCAAATGACAGAGCGAAAATATTATGATGCCAAAGGCTCACTTGCGTTGTACAACAACAAGAACTATGCCATAGAAAAGTACGAATATGACAATAAAGGCAACATCATAAAGTGTTACTACTACGGCACGGATTCCAAACCAGCCGTATGCGATGAAGGATGGTCTAAATCCACATACGAGCATAATGCACAGGGCAAAGTTATCAAGCAGTGCTTTTATGGAATAGACGGAAAACCTACAGATCCGAAAGTAATGGTGCCCGTAGGTATATGCAAATATGACAAATGGGGCAATATGGTGTATCTTGCAGCCCAAGACGGACATGGCAGGTTCATAACAAATCCAAATACCGGATGGGCAATCTCGCGAATGACATACGACCGCAAATCCAACGTGACAAGCTATGCTTATTTCAACGACAATGACAAACCGGTAGTATGCAAGGAGGGTTACCACAAAGTGACATACGCTTACAATAACAGCGACAAGAAAACAGAAGAATGCTACTTTGGCACAGACGGCAAGCCGATGCTTATTAACAAAGTACACAAAATAAAGTATGAATACGACAGTAACGGCAATGAAACATTAGAGGCCTTCTATGGAAAGGACGGTAAACCTGTCAATGCCGCAAGCGGGTATCACAAATATGTAGTAACATACAACGCAAACGGAACGGCTAATACTGCTAAATTTTATCTGGCAAACGGCAAGTTGTACGGTTCTATGAAATGGAACGGAGAGAAATGGGTAATAGTGGATACTCCAAATACAACAGTCACAGAAAATGTTCATCAAAGCTGGCAATCAAGAGTGGCAGAGCTGAATACAGAACTCCCTGCCTCATTCGACTACGATGATTACACTTTGTATATTCAATCAATAAAAGTGACAGGAGCATCATCATGCGAAACCGTATTCAAAATTTCTGTTTCAAAATATGAACTGAATGAAACCCAGCTTAGCGAACTGAATAGTGTTATCACCGAATATTCCGGTATTCTAAAGAAAGAATTAGGAAGAGGTGTAACTGTCGCATGTGTACTATATGACTCAAAAGGAAGAAACATCTATACAATCAGAAAATAACATGTAATAACATTAAAAAGAATATAAATATGAAAAGGTTAGGATTATTATCACTCTTATTCATTCTTTGGGCGACTGTATCGTCAGCCCAAGAGGAGTTCACAGCAGGTCAGCTTAAACTTCGCAGTGACATTGAGACATTCCTTAAAGAAGAAGGATATGTTCCGGAAATAGACTCAGATGGGGATATCAAGTTCAAGAAGGAAGGAAAGACTAACTATATAGAAGTCAGCAAAGTGGACAAATCCCCTATGTATGTACGCATGTACAGATTTTACAGTTATTCCGAGAGCTTTACGCGAGAGAAAATTGTTAAGACCCTTGAAAAGACCAATCTAAAAAAAGGGGTGAAAGTTTTGTGCTTTGACAACAGTTACTTCTATCAGTCAGAGCAATATCTGAACAACGCAGAGACATTCAAATTCACATTCTACCAACTGCAAGACCAACTTGAAGCAATTCAAGCACAGGTGGCAGAACTCTGTTCCGATTAACAAAAAGCAAAAGCTTGGAGACATGCTGCATAATCAGCAAATCTCCAAGCTTTTACTTTATCCGCCATTCTCTTATCACAACAAGACTATTTCTGTCCTGTAATCTCTTCTATCAAAGGAATCAGCACTTTCTTTATCACCTTATCGTTCAGGCGGTGCTCACCCTCAAAACGTATGGCATGAGGATAGTACTTCTTGAAAAGGTCGTATGTGTGTACCACAGGGTCGTTTACGCCAAACAGTCCGTAGCAGTTCTCCCGGTCAAAATCCGTGATACCCTTAAACTGATTACGCTCCATCTGGTTATGGTGCTGGATTATCTCCTTCGTAATCTTAAATTCTTTCTGATGGTCCTTCCTGCCGTTGTAGAATTTGTGTACTCCGGTTTTCAGCACTTTACTCTGGACAGACATATTAAATGCCGGATTGACACAGATACGCTTGAAGCCCCGCATCTGCTGGGCATACATCCCGCCCATGCTTGTTCCTACAATCACATCCGGCTGCTCCTGCTCACAGAAGTCTTTAAGAAAAGGCAGTGCCTCAACAGGATCTACGGGAATGTCCGGTGCCAGAACCTCTGCCTCCGGCATAAGTTTACGCAAAAAATCCACGGTGCCACTCGCACCGGACGAGCCAAAACCGTGGAAATAGATAATTTTCATATTATGTCAATAAAACCAAGAAACAGCCGAAGTTCTATGCCTTACGGCTGTCTCCCCTATTTTCTAACTCCGTTATCGAATCTTCGCCATACATGAAGCGGGATTCGTCATTTCTCATTAAAACTGCTATAAATAACTTCCAAAGTCACTTTATCGTCTGCTCCTCCTACGAGTTTCGCACTTCCCATACTGAAATCATGGCTCAGCTTGACCAAAGCCGATGTGCTTCCGCTTTCATAAGTAGCCTCCACAGGAATCAGCAGTGCCTTATTCCAGTTTTCCGTGGCAGTCCCATTCTTCTTCTCCTGCAAACACTGCGTAAGCAACAAGGATATATTGCTAAACTCGTATGTGTTCGTGCTGCTGTTAAAAGAGGTAAGATAAGATGTCTTGTTGTCTGCCAGCGAATACTTCTCAAAATATCCGTTGATATAATCGTCGAGCCTTACCAGCAGCACTTTCTGAGGGATACCGAGCTTAAAATTGCTCTCAACCTTGTCATTATAGCGAGTAAATATCAGTCGGGCTGAGTTTATCGTGTCGTTGAAATTAATCTCATCTGTCGGCAGCGTCACCAGTGTGAATATACCGGCAGGACTCTTCAGGTAGGTCGCCTCCTTGTCGTCCAGCAACACATCCAGATTCAGGTTCTCAAACCTTGTAGCCTGAACAACCTCTTCCGTAGATGCAAACTGGCACACTCCCAACGTGTCCTTCTTATAGTCCTCGTCATGATACTTGAAATAAAGGTTGAAACGTGCAATATCTATATATGCCATTGCACCGTCTCCACTCTCTATTTTAAAGTAAAATCCTTTGCTGCACGGCAGTCCGCTGTTAATCCATGTTTCCGTGTTCCGGAAGACATCCGGATTCTTGCGGTACTCATCGTATATAGCCTGTCCGACAGATTCCGGAAGAGGGATATTAATGTTATTGTAATAGCCGGAAGACCAACGGTCTTCGTCACTGATAGTATTGTCAGCAATAGTAAACCATTTGACAGCTATCGGCTCTTCTTCCAGATTGCAATACTGTGCAGGGTCTATGTTCGTATAATAGTCGTCTTCCGAGTCCATCACCTTGGTAAGCGGATAGACACTCAACTTAAAGCTTGCCAACGAGTCCCCTATAAAATTATCGATATACAAACGCAGCTCCGTCTTGGTAATCTTGTCATCAACGACTGTGGAAGGGAATGCAAACCCCTCGTTACAATAAAACTGTGCCAGAAAATCACTTTTCACAATCGTTCCTGTCTCCGGGTCTGTAAAGCGTCCGAGATAGGACATGCTTGAACGTGCAAGTACGGAGTCGCCCACAGAATAAGACTCTGTGCTCACACCGTATGTGGCAAAATGCTTTGTAACAAGATCCGTAGGCGGCATCATGTCTATACCCAGCGAATCCGTCGTGTCATCGCACGAGATGAGCATGACACATGAAACGAATACAGCAATAACAGATTTCAAATTCATCTTAAACAATTACAATGTCAAACTTTTATAATATCAAAAAATCAAGCTACCAATCAAGCAACCGTCTTTCGGCATATTGTCGAAAAGACTATTCGCCCATAACGGTTTCGTAGAAATCATTGTAAGCTTTCTTATATACATCTTCCGGCTGGAAATCCAGAAGCGGCTTGCCAAGGCTCTTTGCATACTCCACAAGCTCCGGCTCAACGTTTTCGTTGTCAAGAATCACGCCATCGGAAAACTTGATGGCAATCTTTGACAATTCCGTATGTCCGAACTTTCCGTTACACAATTCCGCAAAGTCCTCCTTCTTTGCATCCTTGAAAGGAATGCAATCGGCAAAGTGCTGTCCCAAATCATTTGCAAACTCAGGAGCAGACGCCGAATAGACAATCTTTGTATCTCTGAACGAAGGCTCATCGCTGTATGCTTTCTTTATATACAAAGGAGCAAGCGACGTAATCCAACCGTGACAATGTATCACATCAGGAACCCAGCGAAGCTTTTTCACAATCTCCAATACTCCGCGTGCATAGAATATCGCACGTTCTCCGTTATCGTCATATTCCTTTCCGTTCTCGTCCGTTGTCATGGCGCGTTTCTGGAAATAGTCATCATTATCGATAAAGTAAATCTGCATTCTTGCTGCCTGTATTGAAGAAACCTTTATTATCAGCGGATGGTCTGTATCGTCAATAATCAAGTTCATACCTGAAAGGCGAATAACTTCATGCAACTGATTGCGACGTTCATTGATTATACCCCATTTTGGTGTGAATGCTCTTATTTCATGGCCCATTTCCTGAATTGCCTGCGGTAAGTACCGTCCTACCAGTGATTTCTGCGTCTCCGGTACAAAAGGAATCATTTCCTGTGTAATAAAAAGAATTTTAGTTGCCTTCATTTGATATGATTGTGAAAACTTTATGCAAAGATATAGAAAAAAACGGCATAAATGCAAGATTTTCAGTATAAATAAGAAAGTGCCCATTTTTTAAGAGGCTTTACAAGATGGATTCAGACTCCTTTTCAGAGCGTAAAACTTCATAAAACCGTCCGATTCTCATTTGAAACATTCTCTCTGAAAACGGCTTAAATCTTACTTCCACACACCAAATCCGAGGTCCCATAAAAAAAATTTTTGACATCGTTTTTTGAGGGGTGTTCGGTTTTGACAAAATGACAGCATATCCGGCTATTTTCGATTATTATTTGCTTATTCTAAGCCCAAATACTTACTTTTTGATTTTGTCAAATGTTAAAATCCCAAGCCCTCTGGCACGCGT
>JAJPZU010000207.1 GCA_021204165.1 Prevotellaceae bacterium | reverse complement strand
ATTACTAAAACATTCAAAATTCTCGAAAAATTGCGTCCGGCGCGTTTTTTTGAGCAACTTTGCAAATTTTGTATTCTATTGATTATCAATTATTTATCTCCAAGTCAAATTTTTCATCTTTTCGTCATCGGCAAAAAACAACTCCAAATGTTAAATCTTCATTTTGGGCGAAAATATCATTTTGTCAGATTGAAAAAGCCGGTTTTTGCTGTTTTTTAGTGGATGTCTTCAACTGACTCCTCCGTCGCTCCCGCGCCACCTTTCCCAAGAGTCTTCTATGCCAATGTCAATGACAATTGGAGTCGGACAGGCACACAACCTAAAAAATCTTTTTTCTGTTATTCGATTTGTGGGCGGCAAAACATTTAATTACAAATTGCGCCAAGTTCAAAAATTCACATTTTATTCAGATTGGAAGCAGAAAAGAGGAAATAATGACTTCTTTTTCGTATCTTTGCACAGCAAATTACACATACTAACTACAGGTAATAATAGATTTCGATGAAGAAACAGTTAAAGAAGGTACTCGTCCTTGGTTCAGGCGCACTGAAAATAGGACAGGCTGGCGAGTTTGATTACTCAGGTAGCCAAGCTCTCAAGGCTCTTCGCGAGGAAGGCATCAAATCGGTGCTCGTCAACCCGAATGTAGCTACAATTCAAACAAGTGAAGGTATTGCGGACAAAGTTTATTTCTTGCCTGTCAATACCTTTTTTTGTAACTGAAATCATCAAGAAGGAGCGTCCCGATGGCATACTGCTCGCCTTCGGAGGTCAGACAGCCCTCAATTGCGGTACAGAACTCTTCCTGAACGGCACACTCAAGAAGTATGACGTGGAAGTGCTCGGCACAAGCGTGGAGGCTATCATGAATACAGAAGACCGTGACCTCTTCGTCAAGGAGCTGAACAAGATTAATCTCAAGGTGCCTGTGTCGCAGGCATGTGAGACTATGGAAGATGCCATTGCCACAGCACGTCGCATCGGCTATCCTATCATGATACGCTCGGCCTACGCTCTCGGCGGTCTTGGCTCGGGTGTCTGTCCTGACGAGGATACTTTCATAAAGATAGCGGAGTCAGCTTTCACATTCGCTCCGCAGGTGCTCGTAGAAGAAAGCCTCAAGGGATGGAAGGAAATAGAGTTTGAGGTCATCCGTGATGCCAATGACCACTGTTTCACCGTCGCCTCTATGGAAAACTTCGACCCGCTCGGCATACATACGGGCGAGTCCATCGTTGTGGCGCCGACTTGTTCACTGACAGACGAACAGGTGAAGATGCTTCAGGAAATCGCCATTCGTTGTGTGCGGCATCTCAATATCGTGGGTGAGTGTAACATACAGTATGCTTTCAATGCTGAGACCAATGACTATCGCATCATCGAGATTAACGCCCGGCTTAGCCGCTCTTCGGCTCTTGCCTCAAAGGCGACAGGCTATCCGCTTGCTTTTGTGGCAGCTAAGATTGCTCTTGGCTACACACTTGGCCAGATAGGCGAGATGGGCACAACCAACTCAGCCTATGTAGCACCGTCGCTCGACTACCTCATCTGCAAGATACCACGCTGGGACCTCACTAAGTTTGCGGGTGTAAGCCGCAAGATAGGCTCCAGTATGAAATCTGTGGGTGAAATCATGTCTATCGGCCGTACATTTGAAGAACTCATTCAGAAAGGTCTGCGAATGATTGGACAGGGTATGCACGGATTTGTCGGCAACGACCATACAAAGTTTGACAACCTCGATGAGGAACTCTCCAACCCGACTGACCTGCGCATCTTCGCCATAGCACAGGCACTTGAAGAGGGGTACTCCATCGACCGCATATACGAATTGACAAAGATTGACTCTTGGTTTATCGGCAAGCTCAAGAATATAGTTGACTACAAGCACAAGCTTGAAACATATAATGACATTGCTGATGTGCCGGCCGATGTCCTCCGTCAAGCCAAGGTGCTCGGCTTCTCCGACTTCCAGATAGCCCGCTTCGTGCTCAAGGGTGCGGCAGGCAACATGGAGAAAGAGAACCTTGCTGTGCGCAACTACCGCAAGAAGCTCGGCATTCTTCCGGCTGTGAAGCGCATACCGACTGTGGCAAGTGAGCATCCTGACCTGACCAACTATCTCTACATGACATACGCAGTAGAAGGCTACGATGTGAACTACTACAACCATGAGAAATCAGTCGTTGTCCTCGGTTCCGGAGCTTACCGCATCGGGTCTTCCGTAGAGTTCGACTGATGTTCTGTCAATGCCATTACTACAGCCCGCAAGCTCGGCTACAAGAGCATCATGATTAACTACAATCCTGAGACGGTATCTACCGACTACGACATGTGCGACAGGCTCTACTTTGACGAACTTTCGTTTGAGCGCGTGCTCGACGTCATTGACTTGGAGAATCCGCGCGGTGTTATCGTATCTGTAGGTGGACAGATACCTAACAACCTCGCCATGAAACTCTATCGCCAGAGTGTGCCTATCCTTGGTACATCGCCAATCAGCATCGACCGCGCGGAGAACCGTAACAAGTTTTCTGCCATGCTCGACCAGCTTGGCATCGACCAGCCACAATGGAGTGCCCTGACAAGCATGGACGATGTGAAGGCTTTTGTCGAAAGAGTAGGCTTCCCAGTACTCGTCCGCCCTTCTTACGTGCTTTCGGGAGCGGCCATGAATGTATGCTACGACTACGAGGAACTTGAACGCTTCCTCCGGATGGCGAGTGAGGTCAGCAAGGAATATCCTGTTGTCATTTCCCAGTTCATGACCGAGACCAACGAAATAGAATTTGATGCCGTGGCACAAAACGGCGAAGTGGTTGAATATGCCATTTCCGAGCATGTGGAGTATGCCGGTGTACATTCAGGCGATGCTACCATGGTGTTCCCTGCCCAGCAGATAAGTTTTGCTACTGTAAGACAGGTCAAGAAGATAAGCCGCGCCATAGCTAAGGAACTAAACATTTCAGGTCCTTTTAATATACAGTTCCTCGCCAAGGGACGCGACGTCAAAGTCATTGAATGTAACCTCCGCGCCTCACGCTCATTCCCGTTTGTCAGCAAGGTGCTGAAGACCAACTTCATTGACACGGCCACACGTATCATGCTTGATGCTCCTTACACCAAGCCCGACAAGAGCGAATTTGACATCGACCGCATGGGTGTCAAGGCCAGCCAGTTCTCATTTGCACGTCTGCAAAATGCCGACCCTGTCCTTGGTGTTGATATGAGTTCAACGGGAGAAGTAGGATGTATGGGCGACTCTTATGAGGAGGCTCTGCTCAACTCCCTCATCGCCACAGGCTATAAGATTCCATCTAAAGATAAGGCCATCATGATTTCCTCTGGCGGTACAAAGGAAAAAGTAGCCATGCTTGATGCGGCCCGTGCCCTCGTATCCAAGGGTTACACCATCTGCGCAAGCGAAGGCACAGCCAAATTCCTCAATGAGAACGGTGTCAAAGCCACAGTCGTGGCATGGCCTGACGAGGAGACAAGCGACAAGGAGAATGTGATGCAGATGATAGCTGACCACAAGTTTGACCTCATCGTCAACATACCTAAGAGCCACAGCAAACGTGAGCTTACCAACGGCTATCGTATCCGCCGTGGAGCTATCGACCACAACATTCCGCTTATCACCAATGCACGTCTCGCTTCGGCATTCATCGAAGCCTTCTGCGAGATTGACCAAAGCGACCTTCAGATTAAGAGCTGGCAAGACTACGAATAATCTCGAACTACATTCAGTATAATATTAAGCCGGTCCCCAAAAGAGCAGTTCTCTTTTGGGGACCGGTTTTTTGAAGTTATGCAAGACTTTTTACAAGTAGGTTACAGGAATCTTTATATAAGTTTATTTCCGGTGTTCTGCTTTAGAGCTACTTTCTGATGCGCCGGTTTAAGTGTGAGAAGCCTGTCGAATACAACTGAAGTGTGAGAAGCCTGTCGAATGCAACTGCACACGAACAAAGACAAGCTTATATTTCCTCAGTCAGCAATTGCCGGAGTTCCTTCATGCCTTCCCCGGCACCTTTCTTTATGATATGGATATTGGATGCGGAGACCGCACTCGCCGGCTTAGGGTCGATAAGATAGAGCTTGGCAGTCGGGCGCACATAGTTTAGCAGTCCTGCCGCCGGATAGACATTGAGCGAGGTGCCTATCACGACGAAAATATCAGCTTCCATCGCCTTCTCTATGGCCGGCTCCATCATGGGCACACTTTCGCCAAACCACACAATGAAAGGGCGGAGCTGAGACCCGTCGGCAGCCTTGTCTCCGATTTTGATGAACGGACGTTCCTCCGGCAGAGTCGTGATACAGCGTGAGTCGTTAGGGTTCCGGCTGGAAGTGGCCTTCATCAGCTCTCCGTGCAGATGGATGACATGACTGCTTCCGGCTTTCTCGTGAAGATTGTCTATGTTCTGAGTGACCACAGTGGTGTCGAACCATTTCTCCATTTCCGCCACGATGCGGTGCCCTTCGTTGGGCAGACATTCGAGCAGCTGTTTGCGCCGTTGATTGTAAAAGGTAATGACAAGTTCCGGGTCGCGGTAGTATCCTTCGATGCTTGCAACCTGCTGCACCGGATACTTCTCCCAAAGACCGCCTGCGTCTCTGAACGTACTGATGCCGCTTTCTGCCGACATTCCGGCTCCTGTAAGGAATACTAATTTTTTCATGGTGGTGAATTTATGAGTTGCTGTATGAATCTCTCTCTGTCCTCCGGTCGGCGCACTCTTGCCGACGAATTGCTACATCTGCCCCGATTCGATAAGAAGTATGCAACGTTCCGTCAGCTTATCGTCCACTTCCGGATCGTACTGTTTTTTCAGGCTTGCGCCGAAGAGGGAGGCGAAAGCGTTGTAGAAAGTAGCCTTGAAACCTCCCATATAGGTTTTTATAAGCTGATATGATGTTTGGTCACACTGCCTGTCGATAAGTTTGATAAGCAGTTTGCCCTGCGAGAAAGTCAGTTTTTTCAGTTTGGGAGTGTATTGCCGCTTCAGTTCTTTCTCCATGAACTTCATGTACTCGTCCTTCGATTTCTTGTCAGGAAGCGAGTCCAAATGCGCCACTGTGCGGTCGATGGTGTGCTGTATATCCACCGCTATCGGATATACTTTCTTAATATTATTGGCGATTTTATAGTATTTGCGTGCCTGATGCGCGCTTTTGAAAGTCAGTTTGTTGAAGATATACACGTCGGAAAGGATAAACCACGGAATAGATTCGCCCTCATATTCTACCTGTCCGGCATAGCCGACACGGTGGGAGAATATCGGTGCTCCTGTCATTTCTGTGTCGGTCGATATGTCGGCAACAAGATTCTGTGCTGCGGCATTGTGAATGAAATACAGCGGCAAGACGAACAGCAATATGTATCTTCTGGTATCTTTCACGGCGCAAAAATAGTAAGAAAATTGTTGATTCACTGTCGATTTCACAATTTATATGATTTGTTGCATCTAAATTAAAGTATAAATGTTAATTTTGAGGCGAAATGAGGAGGATGAAGTTGCTGTATGCAAAGGGTGAGGACGGCAACTCGTTTTACGGTTAACCATAAATCCGGAAGCTGATGAATCGGTGGATATTTTTTTCGTCTGTGTGGATTGCGTGTGCTTTGGCGGTATGTGCCGATGCACAGCAGCCCGTTTGTTGGGAAGACTTTGTGGAGTGGATGTATGCTGCCGACGGCGAGGAGGGGGATGTGGGCGAGAATGTGCTTGAAGAGCTGTACGAGTTGCACTGTCATCCATTAAACCTGAACAATCTGCCGGAAGGAGGGCTGGAAGCACTGCCTTTTCTTTCCGACACCCAGATTAAAGACATTATATATTATGTGGAGCGCAACGCGCCGCTTGCTTCCACCGGCGAACTTATGGCCGTGGCAAGCCTTGATGCCGTGACACGCGCGTTTCTGCAATTGTTCTGCTATGCAGGGAAAGTGCCGGAGAGGAACATCACAGTCAAATCATTGATGAAACATGCAGACAACGAGCTTGTGGCGCGTACAGATGTTCCGTTCTATGCCAAAGCGGCATACAAGGATTATCCGGCAGAGGTGCTTGAAAAGTCGCCCAACAAAGTCTATCGCGGCAGCAGACTGTACCATTCGCTGCGCTATTCATTCAAGAGCATGAACAAGGTCGAGGCGGGATTTCAGATGGAGAAGGACGCAGGAGAGAAAGGGGCTGACCACATTTCAGCCTATGCACTGGTACACGACATAGGTGCATTGCGCACTGCCGCTGTGGGCAATTACCGAATTTCCTTCGGACAAGGACTTGTGGTGAACACGTCGTCGGCATTCGGGAAAACAATGATGCTCGGAAGCATGGGACGGAGGGAACGCGGCATTTTCCGCCATTCGTCAATGTCGGAATGCGCTTACTTCAGCGGGGCGGCAGCCACATTCGCTCACGGCTCATGGCTGTTCACGGCATTCGGCTCGCGGCGGAACGCTGACGGAACCATGCTGACGGACTCTTCCGGAATATCGTCCCTGAAGACGGACGGTCTGCACCGCACACCCCTCGAATACAGCAAAAAAGGAAATGTGAAGGTGACGGACTGGGGCGGAAACATCCGTTTCTCATACAAAGCATTCGAAGTATCTGCCACGGCTTCCGTTACCCGCCATTCGCTTCCGCTCAGTCCGAAGCACGACACTCCCTCATCCTTATATCGCTTGTACAATGCCCACGGCACGGATTTTTCTGCATACAGTGCAGCATACGCTTACCTCGGGAAACGGTTTTCCGTAAGGGGCGAAACGGCTGTAAGTTCGGAAGGGGGCATGGCGACGATAAACACTTTGCAGATGGCATTGGGCGACTACAATCAGCTGACAGTCGTACAGCGAAGCTACGGTGCGCGCTATGTGGCTGTGAACTCCTGCTCATTCGGAGACAACGCTCGTCCACAAAATGAAAGCGGTCTGTTCGTGGGATGGAACACGTCGATGTGGAGAAGAATAAAGATGGAAGCCTACGTCGATGCAGTCTATTTCCCTTGGATGAAGTATAAAGTGTCAGGAAGTTCTCATGCCGCGGAAGGAATGTGGCAGGCAGCCTACACACCGCGCCGGAATCTGTCGTTTGCGTTGCGCTACCGCGTGAAGGCGCGGCAACAGGACTGTAAGACGGACGAAGGGACAGTGCTGCGCTATCTGACCACTCAGCAAGTGCGTTTGCAATGCCTGTACGCTCCGTCACCGCGTCTTGCACTGAAAACCGTCGCGATTGCCACAGTCTCTTCCTTTGCCGCAACCGGTACAGACAAGGGATTTCTTGTCTCGGAAAACCTGCGCTGGCGGTTTTGCTCCGGAAGGGGCAGGCTGGACTTCTCTGTGGCCTATTTCAATACCGACAGCTATGCCGCGCGCATCTACACCTACGAGCCGTCCTTGCTGTATGTATATGGTTTCTCTTCTTATTTCTATCATGGACTGCGCACCTCCGTTCTTGCCTCTTTCGCCTTTGGCGGCGGGCTGTCCGCCACAGCCAAGCTGGGAGGCACACGATATTTCAACCGCAGCGCGATAGGCACAGGCACGGAAATGATAGCGGCAAACCACCGTGAAGACTTGCAGATGCAGCTGCACTGGAATTTCTGAAACGAGCAGTCCCTCCAAAACCATCGTCTTTGGTTTCAGAGGGACTGAATGTTTTTTTATAGAAAAAGGACTCTGCTTATTTCACACTTACCTTGAGAGGATTCTTTACCTGCTGCGCAAACTTGCTGAGATAAGCTTCCCAGTCTGTCAGACTCTGGAAAGAAGTTTCCGGATTCCGGCTCCATCCCGAACCGAAATAGTAAGTGTAGCTTGCTCCCGGCTTCAGTGTGCTGATGCCAAGGATATGTCCACATGCTCCCGGAAGATTCTCCCCTTCCTGATATTTCACTTCATTGACCTTCTGAGGATATACGGCTCCCACATAGATTTTTCCGAAATCCTTGTTCTGCTTCGCTCTGTACTTTTCCTTATACTGGTTCGGATCGCCGAGGTCTTCATATCCCATGTAGCCTGCTCCCGCATTGAGCACGTATGCAGTAGGGTTCTCGTTGTGTACGATAATACCTGTGGCTATCGGCATTGCCACATCAAGACCGTCGTAGCCCACTGTGGTCTTGTTGAGCTGCGAACCGGCGTCGAGACTGACGATGCGGTGCTCTTTCACATTGCTGTTGCCAAGCTTCTCCGGCGCGTCATAGACCAAACGCACGGTGAAACGCAGCGGACCGCGGTCCAGAATCTCATAGCTTACATAGCAGTACTGATAGGCAATATCCTTGCCACCATTGACAAGCAGTGCCGGTGTTCCGCAGCCGAGTGTGGGCCCTACCTTATAGCAGTCCATTCCGTTGCCGTGATCTACATGGTAGCTGATAGCATTATAGACATCGTCCGCCAAATCGTTCTGTCCGAGCTTGCGGAGTTTCCGGCAAGCATTCGCCATATCGGCATCAAGCTCTTTGGCATAGCGGTCGTTGACCACCAGTTTGGAAGTACGCTTGTTCCATATATCATATCCCCACGAGCGTTCACCGGAACGCTGAAGTGCCGGGCCATAGCAACGGAATGCTACACGATCGTTTTCCCATGCAATGTCATCGACACGCTCCGGAAACTGACGTCCGAACACTTTGGCTTCGTACTCTTTCGGAGTTCCTGCCTGTACGTAATAAACAGACTTGCCTTTGGCTGCCACTCCTACCTGAAAGATGAGTTTTCCGTCGTATGTAATCTGGCTTGGAATCTCTTTTCCGTCCGCGTCAGTGACAACCAGCTTCTCTGCATTGCCAAGCTTTGCCTTTACCTGACTTACCGGAACTTCTATCATCTCTCCGCTACGTGCCGATTTCAATGAATTGGATACGGTGAGCGTCACCTTATCTGCTGCGCCGGCAACTGCCGCAAACAGCACAGCGGCCACAAATGAAAATATTTTCTTCATATCAGTCTTTTTTTATTTAAGTTTCGCAAATGTACACAAAAACTGCAAATTTATGCACCGACAAGATGAAGAAAACACGTTCTCTTCCAAGGAAAATGTTTTCAAGAAGAGAAAAAACGAAGAGTTTGCTTCTATCAAGAGATTCTTTCGTGAGAAGGATGGAATTTTTCTGCTTGTCCAAACAGGCGGATTCACAGACTACTCGTGTGTTTGATGGATGTGAATATAGCAAGATTCGACTGTCAGGTGGTTGCATCAAAACATTCCCATAAAAAATTTTTTATATATATTTTTTAACAAAATTATTTTCTGACAAAATGATAGTATTTTTGGTTTGATTTGCCGCTTTTTGCTGGTTTTGTTTTAAAAATACTGTCTTTCTGATTTTGCCAAATGTTAAAATCCCAAGCCCTCTGGCACGCGTCAAAATGAAGCG
>JAJPZU010000188.1 GCA_021204165.1 Prevotellaceae bacterium | reverse complement strand
TTTTAAATTTTCACCGCGGTGAAAATTTTTGCACACCGCGGTGTAATTTTTTTTCCACCGCGGTGAAAATTTAAAATCACCGCGGTGAAATGAAAAAAACACCGAATTTCGGGTAAAAAAACGGCATTGTCCGGATGAAACGTTAAGAAGTGTATAATTGGCTGTTTCAGAAGTGCGTCTGAACAAAAACTTAAAAGCGGGTGGTTCTTGGGCGGTGTTTGGGCACGAAAACGGCAGATTTAGTCATAACTTATTGGTAATCAATATTTTGCTAAAACGTTCAAAACTTTCAAAAAAATTGCGTCCGGCGCGTTTTTTTGAACGTTTTCTGTAAAATTGCAAAACGTTGATTGTCAGTTAGTTATACTAAGTATGAAAATTTTGTCTCTTCGCTTTCGGCAAAAAAACGCTTCAAGTGTTAAATTTTCATTTTGGGCGAAAATATCATTCTGTCAAAATGAAAATCTCATTAAATATAGCTTTTTTAACAGTTACGGAGGTGTAGAATGCTTCAACATACATAGGATAATCTTCAGAGTACAGCGATAAAAAAATTATGGAGGGGCCTGTCGGGCACTCCTCCATAATCCTTATTGACAGATTTAAATCAATATTTTAATAAGCCTGTTCGTGTACACCTTTGACGGCGCGTCCGCTCGGGTCGTTCATGTTCTTGAAACTTGCGTCCCACGCAAGGGCTTCTGCCGTTGAACAAGCTACACTCGGTACGCTCGGTACGCAGCGTGCGGCACTCTCGCTCGGGAAATGCTCTTCAAATATGGAACGGTAGAAATACTCCTCCTTGTTCATCGGAGTGTTTATCGGGAAGCGTGTGGCGGCATTTGCCATTTGCTCGTCGCTCACTTGTTCGGAAGTCATCTGCTTCAGAGTGTCAATCCAGCTGTAGCCCACACCGTCGCTGAACTGCTCTTTTTGTCTCCATGCCACACTTTCCGGCAGCATGTCGGCAAACGCTTCGCGCACAATGCGTTTCTCGATGCTGTTTCCCGGACACATCTTGGCTTCGGGGTTGAGGCGCATTGCCACGTCGAGAAATTCTTTGTCGAGGAACGGAACGCGTCCTTCCACTCCCCATGCAGACAGACTCTTGTTGGTACGGAGGCAGTCGTAGAGATGCAGTTTGGACAGTTTGCGCACCGTTTCTTCGTGGAAAGCCTTTGCGTCCGGTGCCTTGTGGAAGTACAGATAGCCTCCGAACACTTCATCTGCTCCCTCGCCGGAGAGCACCATCTTGATGCCCATGCTCTTTATGACTCTGGCGAGAAGATACATCGGTGTGCTTGCGCGCACGGTGGTGACATCGTATGTCTCGATGAAATAAATGACATCGCGTATGGCATCTATTCCTTCCTGTATGGTGTAGTTGATTTCGTGATGCACCGTGCCGATGTGTTCCGCCACGATGCGCGCTTTCTCCAAGTCGGGAGCACCTTTCAGTCCTACGGCGAATGAATGAAGACGCGGCCACCATGCCTTTTCTGTGCTGTCCGTCTCAATACGTTTGCCGGCATATTTCGCCGCGATTGCCGATATGACAGAACTGTCGAGTCCTCCGGAAAGAAGCACCCCGTATGGCACGTCACTCATCAATTGCCTGCGCACAGCGTCTTCGAGAGCGTCGTGTATGGCTTCCTTGCTTGCCGGATTGTCTTTCACGGCCGCGTATTCCGTCCAGTCGCGTTTGTACCACCGCTTTTGTTTCCCCTCCTTGCTCCAGTAGTAGTGTCCGGGGAGGAACGGCTCGTACTCCTCGCAGAATCCTTCGAGAGCCTTCAGTTCACTGCCCACATACACTTTGCCGTCATGGTCGTGCCCGATGTAGAGCGGTATGACTCCGATGGGGTCGCGTCCGATGAGGAACTCGTCACGCTCCTCGTCGTAGAGCGCGAATGCAAATATTCCGCTGAGTTCTTCAAACAAGTCTATTCCCTTGTCGCGATATAGTGCGAGGATGACTTCGCAGTCGGAACCGGTCTGAAATTCATATTTTCCTGCATATTGGGCACGGATGCTGCGATGGTTGTATATCTCTCCATTGACAGCCAGAATTTGTTTGCTGTCGGGAGAGAACAATGGTTGTTTGCCTGACTCGGGATCGACAATCGAGAGTCTTTCGTGAGCCAGAATGGCTGTGCTTCCGCAGTATATGCCGCTCCAGTCAGGACCGCGGTGGCGGATTTTCTGTGACATTCTCAACGCTTTCTTTCTCAATTCGGGAGTTTGTTCCTTTGTGCCGAATATTCCTACAATTCCACACATGATGATTCTATTTTTTTGTTTGATACATTTCTTTTGTCGGCGGCATTTGCAATGCGCTTTTCTCTTCTTGATGTTATTTTGATGTTAAAACGCTGCAAAGTTAAGAAGAATGTTTGTAAAATAGAATTTTTAGTGTGAAAATGTAATGTGTTTTGCGATTATTCTTTCTTTTTGCGTTGTTCTGCTCCGCGAATGTGGAAGAATGTGTCTTTTCATGGAATAGTGTATAAAAAGAGGATGTTATTGCCGGTAATAATAAATGAGGCAATAACATCCCGCTGCAAATATATTGTTGAAAAAGTATGAGGATGGTTTATATTTGCAGTTTTACTTTGGCATACGTTCCTCTACCACGCTCCAGTCGATGATTTTCCACAGGGCGTCTACATGGGCGGTGCGTCTGTTCTGCCAGTCGAGGTAGTAGGCATGTTCCCATACGTCAACTCCGATGAGAGGATGACGGTTGTGTCGTACCGGATTGTCGCCGTTGGCATAGAGACTGATGCTAAGTTTTCCTGCATCGTCAGATTCAAGCCACACCCATCCGCTTCCGAACAAAGCTCCGGCAGACTGGCTCATGGTTTGCTTCATCTTCTCTACCGAACCGAATGCTGCGTCTATTTTCTGTCTCATCTTCTCCGAAGGTTCGGTCTTGGCCTGTGATTCAGGTCTGAACTGCAAGAAATACAGCTGGTGGTTGAGAGCCTGGCCTGCGTTGTTGAACAGCGGACCTTCGGGCACGTTCTTTACGAGTTCTTCCAGACACATGCCTTCCCACTCCGTGTTCTCTATTTTGGCATTGAGGTTGTCAACGTAAGTCTGATAATGCTTGCCGTAGTGGTAGTTGATGGTCTCTTCTGAGATTACCGGCGCAAGAGCGTCTGTCGCGTATGGCAGTGCGGCGATAACGATTTTGGCTAATACACAAGATGTCATAAAATATAAAGTTTAGGGTTATAACTGTGGGCTTCCGCCCGTTTGCTTGATGACATAAAAACACGGCAGCCTGTATTTTTGTTCGTACAGACTGCCGTGTTTTTTTAATATATGGATGATAAATCCTTTTTTTTTATAGGGGCATTTTTATTTTCCTTGTGTCAGTTGCAGTGTGGCCTCACTGTCTTCTATTTCTGTTGCCTCCTTCTCCTGCTTGTTGCCTTTCCCTAATTTGTCCAGAAAAGCTTCAATGTCGGATTTCAGCATCTGGTAGGGTTCCGATTGCTTGAAAGCCGTGTTCCTTCTGACCATTTGCTCTATCGGACATTGGCTGTGGATGTAGCTTGAAAGCTCGTTGTCCATTTGTATGGAATGTTCGGCAAGTCTCTTTATCTCTTTTTCCCTTTCCCTTCTCAGTATGGTGCATACCGGGTCGAGAACCTGCATGACCACATTGTCCAGCAAGTGGTGTCCCTGTATATATAAATAGGTGTTTTCCGGACGCACACCGAGGTTTTGCAATTCTTCTTTCAGAGGTCGCAGTTGTCCGCGCGCCTGCGGATAGTGCTTTTGCATCCATGCCATTTTGCGGTTGACCACATGGCGGAGTTCGTCAAGAGTCTTTTCCGGATGAAAAAGATTGACATGGCTGACGGCAATGAAGTTGCAGAAAGTTGTCAGCGGCATTTCCTTGTATCGTTCTTTGCGGTATAGCCATACAGACCATACGAACAGTTCGTAGATGATTTCGGAATAGCTTTTCAGATAGCTTTGAAAGTCGAATACCGGACGGTCGTTGAGCGTTGCCATGACACACACATCGTGCAGGCTCGGTGCATAGCACTGGTAATTCTCTATTGCGTATGCGTAGGTATGGAATATATACGGATTGGACAGCATCTGCTGAGACACCTGCGTTGTGCCTTGCAACAGATAGTCGTAGTCGGCATCGACACAGGCAATCATGCTTGTGCCGAGATTCTGTCCGAGACGGTTCATCATGGCTGTTTTCTTGCCGCGGGATAATTTTGTTCGTGACGGAAGCACAACCTCGAAAGTGCGTTCCGGAGTTTCATAGTCGGAGAAAACGTTTCTCCAGAAGAATATGTCGTCGTAACTTTCTACGTATGCTATAATCTTTTGTTTCTTTTTCCCCGGACGAAGCCTGTTGGCAGCATTGAAATAGCGTGAGGTCAGATTGTCGGTAAGGGTCTTTGCCATTGTTGCCTCCTTTTCTTCTCTGTTATTTCATGGTGACATCGGCAACCTCTGTCACTTTGTCTATCCATCCGTCCATGATGAGGGCGGGAGAATGGGTGGACAAGATTATCTGGGCATTAGGGTTCAGTTGTCTTATCAGTCCGATGAGCTGCTGCTGCCACTCTATGTGCAGACTTATTTCCGGTTCGTCCATCAGCAGCGCATAGTGCTCTCCGTTCTCCACAAGCACGGTCAGCATGATGACAAGCATCTGTTTTTCTCCCGACGAAAGTTGGTAAGGAGTCAGCGTCTCGCCGTTCTGGATGAACTGTATCTCGTTGCTTTTGCGGTTGATTTTCTTAGATGTGTCTTTGAACAGTTCGTCAATGATGTTCTGGAACTGTATTTTTGGTCTGGAGACTTCTGCCGCCGATAGCTGGTCTTCCGCATTTCCGCTTGTCAGCAGTTCGATGATTCTGTTCCCCATGTTCACTTGGTAGTCGAGATAACGCTTTTGCAGTTTGTATATCTGCCAGTCAAGTTCTGTTTTCACACGCGAGTCGGATAGTTTCTCCAGTAAATCGCTGTTGAGCAGCGGATGGTCAAAACTTCTTATCACATCGAATTTCATGGTTGTGGCATCCTCCGGAAAAAGTTTTATGTTTACTCCCTGAACCACCTCTCCCGGGGAAAGTTCCCCACTGTCAATCAGATTCAGGACTTTGACGGAATGATTGATGATGGTGCTTTTCCCGACACCGTTGATTCCGCTAAGGATGTTGACGTCGGGGCTTAGTTTCCACTCTATATGGCGTCCGCCTTTCCATAGAGCTTTTATTTCTATGCTCTGTATGTATTCCGCTCTTTTCTCCATAAGGCATTAGTTTTGTGTTAGTGCTGTAAATATAGGGAAAATACTTGATGTCGGCATTCTTTTTTATGTAAAATCCGTGCTGTAAAAACAAAAACCGTGGTTGACGGAATGTTTGTCAACCACGGTCTGGTGCGTCTGTCCCTTATGTTGATAACAACTCGGGGCAGATGGAATATCTGTGCCCTACGTCTTGTAGGTTCATGTCCGGATTATTTTACGATAATCTTGTCTGTGACGATTTTTCCGTTGCTCAGATACTGCTTGCGGATATTGATGCCGTTTTGCGGATAAGCCAGACGAGTGCCGTTCAGACTGAAGTATTGTGTGCTGACAACTGCCGCATTATTGTCTGTCGTCACACCGTCTATCGCATTGACATCCACATCTGCCTTGACAAGCTCAAACGGGTAGCCGTAAATAGAAGGTGCGCCTTCGTAGTTCACGGTACCGTCTTCGTTGACCGTCCAGTATATGTTGCCGCTTGATGCGGAGTTGTGTATTGCCACATACATGGTTCCGGCTGCCGCCTGAACGCGGTGAGGCTTGTAAGTCTTCGATTTCAGTGCACCGCTCTTGTCGAGCCAAGTGCTGTCGAGCAGAGACATGATGTCATAGCGTGCGCTTGATGCACGTGTGATATTCCAAATCTGCGACAGCGGCGAAACCTCGTCTTTGTCTGCAAATGCAGGGGAAGTGCCGTCGCCGGCATTAGTCAGGTATTTGCCGCTTGCCCTGTCAATGATGTAATAGTTGTCAATGTCTAAAAGCCTGTCAGATTTCTCTGCCACAAGAATGTGGTATGTGAAATTGAGTTTTTCTGCCGGACTGATGGCATATTCAACAGAATAAGCGCAAGAAGTCTGCACATCCTCAATGGTGATGGTAGGTTCTTTCGAGCCGTTGCTCTATGTCCATTCTCCTCTGCCCATCGTTTCCGGCACAGTGAGTGTCAATTCCACGTTTTGTCCCGGATTGATGACAATCTCGTTGCAATCCTTGTTCTCCTTGCCATTGACAAAGATGTTCTGGATTCCTTTGATTACTTTCAGATGGAAGTCCTTGGCAACCACATTTCCTCCCTGATTGGTGTAGTGTACGGTGTATGTACGGTCGCTTGTGATGTTAGGTATGACAATGACACTTCCTTTCTTTCCGTTGCTCCAAAGATAATCGTCTGTCCATCCGGAAGAGTTTCCTGCGTAAAGTATGACATCGTCACCGTAGAGAACCGTCTTCATTGTGTCGGCATAGATTACTCCGTCTATGGTGATTTCCGGCCAGAGAACATCCGGGTTGCAGTCGCCTGCCACAGCAATAGAGAATGACTGTGAAGATACGGCTCCGTTGTCAGCCGTATAGTGTACACGGTATATGTAGCTGTGGTCTGCATTCACTGTGATTTCTTTTGTCGTCTCGCCTGTTTCCCACTTCCATGAGCCGTTGTCGTTGACTCCTTCCGGAAGGACAGGAACGAGAGTGACAGTGCCTTCTGCTGCTATCGCCTTTGTCTTTCCCGGTTTATAGTCGTATTTCAAGCCTCCGAGATTGGTCTGTTCAAGAGTTTCTCCATTATAGACAATCTTTCCGGAGAGAACCACCGGAGCTTTGTCTGGAGTGATGGCAGGACGATAGTCCATGAGTGTTGAGAAGCCCAGATGGTCGAATCCGCCGGAGTTCTGACCATAGTTACCGCCACCTCCGTCTGTGCCTGCATCGCCTCTTACGATTTCAGCCGCCTTTTCCGAGTACTGCATCTTCACACCGCGTACACCTGAGTAGTAGCCCACTACGCGGTCCCAGTATGGACGCCAGCCGCCCATGCCGCCTTCGTTTGGACCTCCCATCTGCCAGCCGGCACCCAACCATCCGCGGCAGTCGGCATAGTTGTAGTTGGTCCAAGGCAGTTTGCTTCCTGCCACTCCGCAGTAGTTCATGGCTGCCACATATTCAAGACCCGCTGCGATACGATTGTCCATGTAAGCGTAGAGGTCGTCGCCCTGATTGTAGGCTGTCTGGCAAATATCCACGGCAAGTCCGGCCGCCATGAGGGCATGTCCTTGGTCACGTCCCGACTCCTGCATCTGTCCCAGATAACCGAAAGGACCGCGGTCGTCAGGATGAACAACAGGCACAAGGTTGCCAATGAACTCATTGCAACCGTCATTGAGTATGACAGACAATTTGGTGCGGTCGGCAACGAAATTGCCCACGTGGTCGTATTTATAGAATGACACACCCTGATTATAGATATGTACGTCATCGCAAAGAATACCGATGTGCATCAGACAGAGCGCATTGCAGAGTCCCCAGTTTGACCAGTAGTGACCCGGACGCTCGCCTTTTGCTGCATTTGCCCCGTTTCTCCATGTGTCGTGACGGCGGCGGAGGAAGTCACATGCCACAGGATACCATGTCTTGAGCATGTATCTCTTGAACTCTTCAAACTCGTCACGGCTCCATCCATCATAGTCGCGCATCAGTTCGGCCGCCTGAGCGAACTGGTATCCGGTCAGACCTGCGGCAAGCGACATGTTGGTGTCGCCCGACACATATTTGTTGCCCCTTGCCCATGCCATGAGGATGCGCACGGCTCCGTTGGCATTAGCCTTTGTTCCGTCAATCTTCCAGCGCAGCGCGTTCTGGTATGCCATTGCCGCACCACGGCAAGCATTGATGTAGTTCTGTCCCGTACTTCCACCGCGTATGATGGTCTCTACCGGCCATGTCGCTACACTCGCCTGAGAGTATTCGTTTCTCCTGAGCAGATTCATGGCCGCTGTAATGGTAGGGTCGCCTTCTGCAAGCAGTTGCTTCACACGGTCGAAGTCTGCCTGTGTGTGCAAGCCGCCCGGATGTACGAATCCGTGGTCGTTGGACACGAAATGGCTTACTTCTCCGAACACGATTCCTTCAGTCGCTTTCACATTGTCAAGCGCGCTCTGCATCGTTTCAAGATGCTTGTCGATGATTGTCTGCGAGGCTATACCCGCTGCAATCATGGAGTTGGCGATGGTGATTTCGTCCTGAAGTTCGTCGAGTGCGTTTTGCAGATACCTGCCCGAAGCCTCCGTGATGAATTTTTCGCACTCTGTGGTCTTTGTTTTGAGTGAACTGAAATCTCCCGGGTCTCCGTATTTGTATTCGTATTCGAGGTCTGAGGTCAGCGAGGCAAGATTCTTCAGTTCCTCGTCGCTTACGGCGATGTCATAAACGCGGAAGTCCGTTACGAGAGTCTGTTTCAGATAGCTGTCTCCTGAAAAAGCAGGACGTCCTATCCAGTTATATTGCGGAGCAGTGGTGAAAGCCTCTTTGAGGATTGGCATTGTGCTGACCTTCTGCACAAGCTGTCCGTTAATGTAGAGTTCTCCGACCTTTCCGGCCTGGCGGTACAGCACGTGCGTCCATTTGCCTTTTTCTGCTTCGCTGCCTTTTTCCGGTCCTGTCTCGCTGCCCCATCCGCCTGTTGAAGTGGCCAGACGCTGTGCGTTGAGTCGGTAGCCGAAGTAAGGACCCGAGGTCTGGTTGTTTATTGTCAGTGTGGAGAATGTCCACAGGAAATAGCCTGCTCCCGACAACGATGCAGACGGATCTACATAGTAATAAGCGGAAACACTGAAGTCTGCAAGTTCTTTCACTATGTTCCCCACGTCTTTTCCCATGTCAAGATAGCCTGTGCCATTGCCTAAGTCGAGGGCATAGTACTTACCCATCTTGACCACTTTTGCATGATTTTTGATTGTGGCGGTTGTGGCTGAAGCGGAAACATCCGGAACACTCATACCGTTCACTCCCTCAAACGTGTAATGAAGTTTGAGGTTTTCAGTCTGTGCCGTTGCGCTGATTCCGATGAATACAGCTGCTAACATCAGATTGACTTTCTTGAATCTCTGTAATAGTTGTTTCATGTTGATAGAATTTTTGCTGTGATATTACGATTTTATTACGAATGTACAGACTTCTACACTTAATGAAATATGACATGTTTAACTTTATTTTGCATAATTGGTGGAGAAGGGTGTTCTCGACAGACTCCTCGTGCGTGATTTGTATTGTTGGCAGATGTATTCGACAGACTCCTCATGCGTGACTTGTATGTGTGATTAGATGTATTCGACAGACTCCTCCGTCGCTACCGCGCCACCTCCCCTAGCTTAGGGGAGGAGCCAAG
>JAJPZU010000078.1 GCA_021204165.1 Prevotellaceae bacterium | reverse complement strand
AGCTTGCGACGGAGGGCGTGGCGCGGTAGCGACGGAGGAGTCTGTCGAATACATCTGCTAAATATACATGAGGAGTCTGTCGAAAACAACCCGCTAAATATATACGAGGAATTTGTTGCATTATCTACTTAAATTCAGCAATTTATAATCATTTTAAAACAGCTTCTAAAAAATCAAAGAAAAAAAGACACGGAACATACGGCTGTACATTCCATGTCTTATAATTGATTATTTCTATAAAAGCAGCGTGTTACTCTTCTACATCACCGAAATAGTTTGTGTCAGCAAGCTGTTTCAGATATTGTCCGTATTGGTTCTTCGCCATCGGTTGTGCCACCTCAAGAAGCTTCTGCTTGGTAATCCATCCCTGATGGTATGCTATGCCTTCAAGACAGGCAATCTTCAGTCCTGTGCGCTTCTCCAGCACCTCTATATAAGTAGATGCTTCGGAAAGAGAGTCATGCGTACCGGTATCCAACCAAGCAAAGCCTCTTCCGAGATTCTGAACCTTCAAGTTCTTTTCTTGCAGGAAAGTCTGATTGACAGTCGTAATCTCAAGCTCTCCACGCGGAGAAGGCTTGATGTTCTTCGCCACGTCCACCACCTTGTTCGGATAGAAATAGAGTCCGACAACCGCATAATTGCTCTTCGGCTTTGCCGGTTTCTCCTCGATACTCAGGCAGTTTCCTTCTTTGTCAAACTCAGCCACTCCGTAACGCTCCGGGTCGTTTACCCAGTATCCGAATACGGTAGCCTTATCTTCCTCATCCGCCAATCGCACCGCCTCGTGCAACATTCCCGTAAATCCGCGTCCGTGGAAAATATTGTCTCCGAGAACGAGACACACACTGTCATTGCCGATAAACTTCTCGCCTATGATGAATGCCTGAGCCAGACCGTCGGGAGAAGGCTGTTCTGCATATTCAAAATGCACACCATAGTCACTTCCGTCTCCCAGCAGACGCTTAAATCCCGGCAAGTCGTAAGGTGTCGAGATAATGAGAATATCTCTGATTCCTGCCAGCATGAGCACTGAAATCGGATAATATACCATCGGTTTGTCAAAAATCGGTATCAACTGTTTGCTGACCCCCTTAGTGATAGGATAAAGACGCGTACCGCTACCACCGGCAAGAACAATTCCTTTCATTTCTCTTTCTTTATTTTATTATAATAAGTATTGTATTCCTAATAATATCCGCAAATATAAGTTTTTTAGATTTTGGTTTAAGTAAAACTTCTGAAGAAAAATGAAGATAAGCATAAAAAAACAGCATCTAATCTCACGATTAAATGCTGTCCACTTGCAAATTGTATGCGTAGCTAATAAAAGAGTTTCACATTAGACATTGTATGCAGTCTCGCCATGCTCATAAATGTCAAGACCTTCGTCTTCTATTCGGGCTTCCACTCTCAGACCATGTATAAGGTCTATTCCTTTGAATATGACAAATCCGCAGGCAACAGCCCATGCACCCACGACAAGCGCACCGAAGAACTGAGCACCCAAGAATCCGAAACCATAGCCATAGAACAATCCGCCTTCCGTAGCGAACAGTCCCGTACACAATGTACCTACCAGTCCGCACACACCGTGAACAGATGATGCTCCGACAGGGTCGTCGATATGGAGCACATGGTCAATGAACTCAACAGAAAGAGGCATCACCAAGCCGCAAATCAGACCGATACATGCCGCACCGCCCACAGAAACCATGTCACAACCATCTGTGATGCCGACAAGTCCGGCAAGAATGCCGTTGAGAGTGAGTGACAAGGATGGTTTACCGTAACGAATCCACGAGAAGAACAAAGTGGCAAGTCCGCCGGTACATGCCGCCATGTTGGTGGTGACAAATGTATGTGAAATGGCTATTCGGTTCTCTTCGCCAAAAGCGGCAAGCTGAGAGCCCGGGTTGAATCCGAACCATCCGAACCACAAGATGAATACACCGAGAGCGGCAAGGGTAAGGCTGTGTCCCGGAATGGCGCGGCTCTTTCCGTCCTTTCCGTACTTTCCGCGACGAGGACCGAGAATCATAGCCCCGATAAGCGCAAGCCATCCGCCGCATGAATGTACCACAGTGGAACCGGCGAAGTCGTGCAATGTATATCCGAAAGTCCTCATCATGAAGCTGTCCTCTTCACCGTTCATCAGCCAGCCTCCGCCCCAAGTCCAATGCCCTTCAATAGGATATACAATGAGCGAAATCAGCAATGAATACACTATATACATAGAGAATTTTGTACGTTCAGCCATAGCTCCTGAAACAATCGTGGCAGCCGTAGCACAAAAGACTGTCTGGAATATCAGAAAACCTTCTACCGGAAGTCCGTCGGGAGCCTCGAAGAAATCAAGGTTGCCCCACTCCGGCAGCCCCATGAAACCTTCACCATTTGCTCCCCACATAATTCCAAAACCGATAAGCCAGAAACACACAGTGCCAAGTGTGAAGTCCACAAAATTCTTGAAAAGGATGTTTGCCGTGTTCTTGGTGCGTGAAAATCCCGCTTCACAAAAAGCAAATCCCGGCTGCATAAAGAAAACCAACATGGCAGCCAGAAGCATCCATACCGTGTTGATGGATATTTCACTGTCTTTCATCATCTCGACCACATTTGAAGGGACTTCCGCCTCTGCCGCAAAGGAGAATACCGGCATCATCATCGCTGCAACAGCGCATGACATTTTATATAAAACTGACTTTTTCATAAAACTATTCTGCATTTGTGTATATCTATATATTTCATTTCTCTTTCTCTGCATTATACAATGCAATGTCCCCTCTCTCACCGGTACGTATGCGGATAGAGTCCTCCACCGGTATGATGAAGACACGTCCATCGCCAATCTCACCGGTCTGCGCCGCGCGGACTACTGCATTTACAGTCTTCTCCACATTTATGTCACGCACCACAATGCTAATCAACACGCGCTCAATGAAACTTGTATCATATTTCACACCACGGTATATTCTCTCCTGCCTCATCTTGCCCACACCGCGTACATCATAATACGAAAACCACTCAATGTCTGCTTCGAGCAATGCTTCCTTCACGTCCTCGAATTTTGTTTTTCTAATTATAGCCTCAATTTTTTTCATAACTACCTAATATTTTCAATTATCTTTCTGTCATATCACTCAGGGGCATTGCCGCATCAAAAAGACACACCTGCCGTAAGATACATTTTTCCGCTGTTGGGGTTAGCTGTCACCGACGCAAACATCGGAAGAGAAAAATGCTCTGTTATCTTTATGTCCTTGCTCACTTTCAGAGTCACATTCGTTACGGCAAATCCGCTCACGGGAGTTTCCTCATCCTTCAGATAAGTGGCGGAAGACTCAAAAGGAACTACACCCAGAGCCGCATCCCATTTAAGCCCGCCCAAAGTAAATGGAGCTGCAACCTCAACATACGAAGAATATGCGCGCTTGCCGTTCAACTTATAATCGCTCCCAGCAAAGTTGGTAAACCAATTCAACGAACATACACCAAAATCATAACCCACATTGGCTTCGAACACATGCGCCGTCTTATGTGCATCATAAAGGAAATACCGGTCTTTCAACTCTGCGCCGGAAAACCAGTAGTCAGTAATACCTACATTGAAGTTCCCGACAGAATAGCTCAATGTAAAATCCAACTCTTTCGTGTCGTCAGAATCAACAATACCGTATGAGCCCCATGCACTCAAAGCCAATCCTTTATAAGCCACCGATGCCGAAGGCTGAACAGCTCCATTTCCAAGATTTTGTCCGCGCCAGATATAGCTGCTGACAACATCAGCCCCAACAGAAGCTTCAATTTCACTTTGTGCACTCATTGCAACGGATGTTGCAATTGCAGCTGAAAACGCTGCACCTTTTAACAATCTGTTCATCATACCTTAATAATCTATTATTTTGTTATATATTTTATTTATTCTATGTCTTTTTGTAAACAACACTGCAAAGTTACTTATCTTTTTGACACCAATACAAACAAAACAATATCTTTTTGCACAAAATATTATTCACATTCACATTTAAAACGAAAAGCAAGCAAACAGATTACAATTTAAAACTAAAACAAAAGAAAATATTACATTTTGTCACACAGCAAACAAAACACCTATCAAAAAGACAGCAAAAGAGAAGTAAACAAAAAAGATGTGCGGCAAAAAACTATGTTTATAGCTTTTTGCCGCACATCACATTTATAATATAAATATGTATGAAGTCAGTATAGCCTATATGATATATTCATCATTGCTTCTACCCATACAGATGCTATATGAAACCACAATTCAGTTCCTATCAGATAAGATCGATAGAACGCTTCACAAAATTGTTGAGTGCCTCACCACGAAGCATACCATTCTGAAGCAAAGCAAGGTCTATAAGCTGGTGAACAACCTTGTTTCCCTTTGCATAATCAGCAAGGATAGTCTTCTTCTTGGACTTCTGCTCCTCAATATCCTTTTCACACTTAGAAAGTTCGTCCTTGCTTTCCTGACTTATCTCATCATACTTCTTATCCTTGTTGCTTTGGTTAATCGCATCACGACGCGCTGTCAGCCCCTTGATTTCAGCATCCACAGGCTTCAGCAGTTCTGCTGTCGCTGTTTCGCTCTGAGCCAGCACATCCTTGATAAGTTTATGCTCAGTGTTGAGAACAATATTATACATGTCAGGCATCTCACCATAGAAAGACATTCCCGGCTGAATCTTCGACATGTCCTTCATGCGGCGCATGTATTCGCTCTGAGTAATAATGACCGGAGCAGCAGTCTCACCCATTGCCTGAACTTCCACATTGAACTCCATCTTGTCAATCTTCGGCATCTGAGTGCTGAAAACACCTGACAAAATTTCCTTCTTGTCCTCAGGAAGTTCCTCCTTGTTCACATCATCCTTCACAATCAGACGATCCACCACATCGGCATCCACACGAGTGAAACGGCTCTTTTCAAACTTCTGTTCAAACATGCCCACCATTGCGGTGTCGAGCTGACCGTCCATCAGCAACACGTTATAACCTTTTGCCTGTGCCGCCTCTATATAGCTGTACTGGTCTTCACGGCTGTTTGCATACAGGTAAATCAGATTGCCGTCCTTGTCAGTCTGAGCATCCTTTATCAGAGTCTTGTACTCCTCGTATGTGTAGAACTTACCTTCCGTATCTTTCAGAAGAGCGAATTTGTTGGCCTTGTCATAGAAATCCTGCTCCGAAAGCATTCCGTAGTGTATGAAAATCTTTATGTCATCCCACTTAGCCTCAAAGTCCTTACGGTCATTCTTGAAGATAGAAGCAAGACGGTCGCTCACCTTCTTTGATATATAAGTAGAAATCTTCTTCACATTGCTGTCGCTCTGCAAATAGCTGCGGCTCACATTGAGCGGAATGTCCGGAGAATCTATCACACCGTGAAGCAGAGTAAGGAAATCCGGGACGATGCCTTCTACGCTGTCAGTGACAAACACCTGATTGCAATAGAGCTGAATCTTGTTTTTCTGAAGGTCAAAGTTAGACTTGACTTTCGGGAAATACAAAATACCGGTCAGGTTGAACGGATAATCCACATTCAGATGAATCCAAAACAACGGTTCGTCGCTCATAGGATACAAGTCTCTGTAGAAATTCTTGTAGTCCTCATCTTTAAGCTCCGAAGGCTTCTTTGTCCATAGCGGCTCCGTTTCGTTGATTACATTGTCCTCTTCTGTCTCAACCTGCTTGCCGTCCTTCCAGTCCTTTTTCTTGCCGAAAGCCACCTTTACAGGAAGGAAATGGCAATACTTGCGCAAAAGTTCCTCGATTTTGCTTTCTTCAAGGAAATCCTTGCAGTCGTCATCAATGTACATCACAATGTCAGTACCTCTGTCGCTCTTGTCACACTCGTCGATTGAGAACTCAGGGCTTCCGTCACAGCTCCACTTTACAGCCTTAGAGTCAGCCTTCCAGCTCTTGGTGATGATTTCCACTTTCTTGCTCACCATGAACGAAGAATAGAAACCAAGTCCGAAGTGACCGATGATGGCATTTGCATCTTCCTTATACTTGTCAAGGAAGTCATTAGCTCCGGAAAAAGCAATCTGGTTAATGTACTTGTCAATTTCCTCTTCCGTCATACCAATACCACGGTCGCTCACAGTCAGTGTGCCCGCATCTTTGTTTACAGACACGTGTACGGTAAGGTCGCCTGCTTCTCCCTGCAATTCACCCTTTGATGCAAGTGTACGCAACTTCTGAGTGGCATCCACTGCATTTGAAACAATCTCACGGAGAAATATCTCATGATCTGAATAGAGAAATTTTTTGATGACGGGGAATATGTTCTCAGTAGTAACCCCGATATTACCTTTCTGCATATTATTTGATTTTAATTCTTTTTATTTGTTCCATCCTCAACAAAACAAAAAAAATGCCAGCCCAAAACAGGCTGACATTTTGACAGTACTTCATTGGCGGCTATTCTTTTTCGGATGGCGCATTCTTCACTACCCGAAGTTCTATTTTCTGTTCTTCCGTGTTCAGATGCGCTACAATCGTATCGCCTTCATCCACACCTTCCTCCACGATAAGCTCCGATATGCCGTCTTCAAGGTGCGTCTGTATGGAACGCTTCAGCGGACGCGCCCCGAACTGCTTGTCATAACCCTTCTCTGCGATGAATCTGCGCGCATCATCCTCAATTTCAAGTTTGTATCCAAGATTCTGCACGCGGCTGTATATTCCCTGAAGCTCAACATCCACAATTGAAAGTATGGCTTCAAGTTCAAGCTGGTCGAATGTGACAATCTCGTCAATACGGTTCAGAAATTCAGGCGAGAACTGCTTGTTCAGGGCTTTCTGAATCACAGCACGAGAAACCTGCTGCTCGTCCATGCCTGCCATCGCACTGAAACCGACTCCGCGCCCGAACTCCTTCAGCTGCCTTGTCCCTACGTTGGAAGTCATGATGATGACTGTATTCCGGAAATCAACAGTATGTCCGTTGCTGTCCGTCAATCGGCCGTCGTCCATCACTTGCAGAAGTATGTTGAACACATCCGTATGGGCTTTCTCTATCTCGTCGAGCAGAACGATAGAGTAAGGTTTGCGCCTCACCTTCTCGGTAAGCATTCCTCCCTCTTCGTAGCCGACATATCCGGGAGGCGCGCCGACAAGACGGCTGACCGTGAACTTCTCCATATATTCACTCATATCGACACGTATGAGCGAGTCCGCCGTTCCGAACATGTATTCGGCAAGTTTCTTGGCAAGATAAGTCTTTCCGACACCCGTAGGCCCGAGAAACATGAACGTACCGATAGGACGGTTAGGATCCTTCAGCCCGACACGGCTGCGCTGTATGGCACTGACCAGCTTGTCTATCGCCTTGTCCTGAGTTATCACCTTGCTCTTCAGTTCCTGCCTCATGCCCTTCATACGCACTCCCTCTGCCTGCGCCATGCGCTGCACCGGAATACCGGTCATGAGCGATACCGTTTCTGCCACTTTGTCTGCATCCACAGTCTCCCGTTTCTCCGCGAGCGACATTTCCCACTTTGCTTTCATCTCCTCAAGTTCTTCTGCAAGATGCTTCACACGGTCGCGGTAGTTGGCGGCAAGCTCATAGTTCTGGTTCTTCACAGCCTTCTCCTTGTTCTGCGTCGCTTCGGCTATCAGCTTTTCCTTGTCCTCAATCTCCTTCGGCACAGATATATTGCTGATATGCACCCTTGAACCTGATTCGTCAAGCACATCTATCGCTTTGTCCGGGAAACTGCGGTCTGTGATGTAGCGTTCCGCCAGTTTCACGCACGACAGCAGTGCCTCGTCCGTATAGGTCACATTATGATGCTCCTCGTATCTTTCCTTTATATTATGAAGGATGGCAAGAGTCTCCTCCGCAGAGGTCTGCTCAACGACCACCTTCTGAAAACGACGTTCAAGCGCACCGTCTTTCTCTATCGACTTGCGATACTCGTCAAGAGTTGTCGCACCGATACACTGTAGCTCTCCGCGCGAAAGCGCAGGTTTCATCATATTGGCGGCATCCATCGCTCCCGCCTGATTGCCGGCACCGACAATGGTGTGTATCTCGTCTATGAACACGATAATGTCCGGATTCGCCTTCAGCTCGTTGATGATTGTGCGCATACGCTCCTCAAACTGTCCGCGATATTTCGTGCCTGCCACCACACTGGTCATATCGAGAGCCACGATACGCTTGCCGAACAGCACCCGCGACACTTTCCGCTCGCTGATTCTGAGAGCAAGCCCCTCGACAATGGCACTCTTGCCGACACCCGGCTCACCGATAAGCACAGGATTGTTCTTCTTTCTCCGGCTCAATATCTGCGCCAACCGCTCAATCTCCTTCTCTCTCCCCACCACCGGATCGAGTTTTCCTTCAGCAGCCGCCTTGGTCATATCAATGCCGAAGTTGTCGATGGCAGGTGTATCGCTCCCCGGCACTTTTCTGTCTGCCGTCTTGGCACGGTTGCCGGACAGTCCGCCGCGACTTGCAGGAGGGACATCCTCGTCCTCCTCATCCTCTTGGAAATCCAAGCTTCCTTCGGGCGAAGCGGCATGTTTGGAGAAGGTGCTGAAAAGTTCATCATAATGCACATCATTGTCCTCAAGCATCTTGGCTACAATGTTGTCTTTCTGCTTCATGATGGCAAGCAGAAGATGTTCCGCATCGGTCTCTCCACACTTCATGAGACGTGCCTCAAGAATGCACAGACGCAATATATTCGCCGACTTCTCATTGAGGGAAACATCCGTCGTTCTGTAGCTCGGAGCGTCATTGCGCACTCGTCCTTCAATCTGTTTCTTGATGGCAAGAAGGTCAACGCGGAACTTATGTTCAAGCACATCCACAGCGTATGTCTCTCCGTCACGAATCAGTCCGAGCATCAGATGTTCCGGACCGATATAATCATTGTTGAGACGGATGGCCTCTTCCCTGCTATATGTGATTATCTGGGTTATTTTTCTTGAATACGGATTGTTCATCAATTACTTTTTTATTAAACACATTTTTCCCATTGTTTCATAATCTCTTTACCAATAACGGCTTGCAGCCCACCATTCGGACAGCATATCTCCGCACCGACTCTGACACTTTCCACGAGAAAGATTCACGGATGGGGAGGAGCGTCCGCCAACCCAAATTCCGGTTGAACTGCATAAAGCACTATAAGGCATTACTATATAAGCAAAACAAATGCCAGAAAGTTTTGTTGCACCAAAAATATGTCATATATGCCATAATTACAGATTTTGAAAATATGGCATTGCAGACAGACATTCACGAATCATCCGGAAAAAGTCTTTATTCAGTGACAAAAAGGTCTCCATAAAAAAATTTTTGAATTCGTTTTTTGAGCAGGTGTTTCATTTTGACAAAATGAGAGCCGTTTTAGTCATATCGCTTTTAAATTGTCTATTTTTAAAGTATAATACTATATATTTGATTTCGTCAAATGTTAAATTT